>CAVOCR010000342.1:0-3657 GCA_963694245.1 Myxococcota bacterium | reverse complement strand
TTCGTCATCATCCGGATGCACCGTCACCCAGAGTTCCTCGACGGGTAGACCCATGTGGGAGTCACTCGTCAAAAACTCCCAGGCACGGACAATGGCCTCTCGTTTGAAATAGGCCCCAAACGAAAAGTTTCCAAGCATCTCGAAGAAGGTGTGATGCCGAGCGGTCCGGCCGACATTCTCCAGATCATTGTGTTTTCCACTGACACGGAGACATTTCTGAGAGGAAGTGGCCCGAGGTGGGTCCATCTTGCGGATCCCCGTGAAGCAGTCCTTGAACTGCACCATGCCCGCATTGATGAAGAGAAGTGTCGGGTCGTCTGGTGGAATCAACGCGTGACTGGAATGAACGCGATGGCCGTGCCCTTCAAAGTACTTCAAGAATCCAGAGCGGATCTCTTCGGTGGTCTTGTATTGCATGAACGTGCTGCTCCTATCCGAATTTGAGCGCTCTGGCACTTATAGAACGGGACCTTGCGTTGGTCAAAGGACATCGGGCGGGAAGTTGATCTCCAGACAAAAAAAAACCGCCTTGCCCCGGGAGGGAGGCAAGGCGGCGAGAGCTCGGCAGGAAGAGGGGGGTCAAGCCTGCGCGGGCTCCGGGGCAACCTTCTCCTCTTCCACCGCATTCGGTGTTCGAGGCGCCAGGCCATGATGAGCGAGGATTGCGTTTTCAATTTCGTCGGCGATGGCTGGGTTCTCTTTCAGATAGGCACGCGCATTCTCGCGCCCCTGACCCAAACGCTCTGCACCATACGAGAACCAGCTTCCGCTCTTCTCGACGAGGCCCAGTTCATCCCCGAGATCGATGAGCCCGCCCTCCTTGCTGATGCCTTCGCCATACATGATGTCGAATTCAACCTGGCGAAACGGAGGGGCCATCTTGTTCTTCACCACCTTGACCCGGGCCCGATGACCAATCGGATCGTTTCCAGTTTTGATGGCGCCGATGCGACGAATGTCCAGGCGAATCGAAGCGTAGAATTTCAGTGCGTTTCCGCCGGAAGTCGTTTCGGGGCTTCCAAACATCACGCCAATCTTCATTCGGAGCTGATTGATGAAGACCATGCAGGTTTGACTATGAGCAAGGGAGCCCGTGAGCTTCCGAAGCGCCTGACTCATCAAGCGCGCCTGAAGGCCAACATGGGAATCGCCCATCTCACCTTCCAGTTCCGCCTTGGGGACGAGCGCTGCGACCGAGTCGATGACCAGAATGTCGATGGCCCCTGACTTGACCAGCATGTCCGCGATCTCAAGAGCCTGCTCCCCGGTATCGGGCTGACTGATGAGGAGATCATCGGTGCGAATCCCCAGTCGCCGTGCGTAGGCCACGTCCAACGCATGCTCCGCATCGATGAAGGCAGCGACACCGCCCGCTTTCTGCGCTTCGGCGATGGCGTGAAGGGCGAGGGTCGTCTTTCCACTCGACTCGGGGCCATAGATCTCAACGACGCGTCCACGAGGAAGACCGCCGATCCCCAGTCCAATGTCCAGGCCAATGGAACCCGTGCGAATTTTCGGCACGTCCCCGGCGAGGGTGTCATCTTCACCGAGACGCATGATCGCGCCTTTTCCGAACTGTCGTTCAATGGCAGTTACGGTGAGTTCAATGGACTGGTCACGATTGAGTTGCTTCGCCATGGGTACCTTTCTCCGTTCTTCAAGTGAATCTGGGGGTATCTGAACAGATGTTCTGTGGTGTGTCAACAAGTTCAGTCATATTTGTCGCAGTGCAACGTTCATGACCACTGAACAAACGATTCTAAAATCCTATGCGGCATTGTTTTCGCACAGTCGGCGGGCCATGTCGAGGGCTGTGCGAGCTGCGAGTTCCTGAACCCGGTTGCGTCCCCCTGGGAAGCAGACGCATTGGTGGATCACCTGTCCATCGAGGGCGACGGCGATGTGGACCGTACCCACGGGTTTGGTGGGGCTTCCCCCTTCCGGTCCCGCGAGGCCGCTGACGGCGATCCCGAGCTGAGCGCCAGAGATCTCGCAAATCCCCTGGACCATTTCACGTACGGTGGCCTCGCTCACGGCACCATGGAGATCCAGAGTGCTTTCAGAGACCCCGAGCAAGCGGCGCTTTGCGGCATTGCTATAGGTCACGACGCCCTCGAGAAAGTAGGCGCTGGACCCCGGTATGGAGGTCAGTTTTGTCGCGATCAGGCCGCCCGTACAGGACTCCGCGGTGGCCACTGACAACTGCTTCTCCAGGAGAAGGGACGCCATGACTTCTTCAAAGCTGCACTCGCCTTCGGCATAGACGACGTCACCGAGACGTGTTCGAACAGCCGCCGCAAGTTGATCCGCGAGATCTTGAGCCGCGTGCAGGGTGGGACCGGTTCCCACAGCCGTCAGGACAATGTCCGGAAAGGACGCACGATATTGAAGCCAGGCCCCTTCCATGGGCGGAACATCTTCCAGAGTCGATGCGATGCCGCTTTCCGTCCGCCCCCATGTGCGGAGGACAACGCTAGCAATGCATACGCCGCGGGCCTCAGCGACAAGGGGCACGACATGGGCCTCCATCATGGCGACGAATTCGCGATGAACACCCGGTAGAAGCAACAACTGGGTTCCCTCCACGTCGATCGAGACTCCCGGTGCAGTGCCCACGGGGTTCTGCAGGGGATGTCCACCCTCCGGGAGATCGGCCTGACAGGCATTGTTCTCGGTCCACGGCACGCCGCGGCTCTCAAAACGCTGCCGGAGCCCGGTGAGGATCGCTTCATCGCGAATCAGGGAGACATTGGCGAACCGGGCGACAGCGGCGACGGTCAGATCATCCTCAGTCGGGCCGAGGCCCCCCGACAAGACCACGAAGTCTGCGCGCGCTGTCGCGAGGGTCAGCGCGGACGCGATCTCTGCAGGATCGTCGCGAACGGTCTGACGGGAGAAGAGCGTGGTCCCCACGCGTCGCAATGCATCTCCAAGCCGCGCTCCATTGCGATCCAGGACATCCCCGGAAAGAAGCTCATTTCCGATGGCGATCATCTCAACGCGCATGACCGAATCCCCTCAGGTGTTCCCATCCCCGCCTGGCTTGATGTCCGAATCATCGCGGAGCGAGAAGGCGCGACGTACCGAAGTCTCCACATCCGCCCTCGGGGCGTATTCCTGCTCTTCCACATCCACCTTGTCCGGGAGCTCCTCCAGAGTTTCCATGTCCACGGCTGCCATGAACCAGGAAGTCTCCGAGAAGTCCTGAGGAGGTGGAGCGGTGCCCGACGCATCCGAAGAGGATGACGTCGATGAACTGCTCATGGCGCCTTCACCCGCTTCCAGGAATTCGGACTTCCAGGATTCGAGCACGCTGACTTCCACACCCATCTCTTTCGCGAGGTCGGACGCCTCCTCCCCCTTCAGCATTCGCAGTACTGCCTGAGTGCGCCCCTTCGTCTCCATTTCATCCGCCATGGAAGCCTCCAATTGAATGCTTGACGTTCACTCACTCCCGTAGAATCCAATTCTCTCGTCCGACTTCTTCGAACCCCGGATCATTTGAGGACCTTGCACACATCGACAGCCATCTCAAACCGATTGAAAGGAGGCATCAAATACACCCCCTGGACACGATCCTGAACTGCCGAGAGAAATTCCTGCGCGATCGCCACGCCTTCCCGCGGCCCGTCGTCCCCAGCGGCATGCATGCGATCC
>CAVOCR010000341.1:0-3660 GCA_963694245.1 Myxococcota bacterium | reverse complement strand
CCTTCCCGAGCGTCGCCACCTCCTCCAACGGAAGAAGGTGATGCTCCAGGTTCTTCAGGCCGTGATTCTCCGCGGTCTCTCGACTCTGCCGAATGGAGCTTTCCGAGATGTCGACCGCCGTGAATCGACAATTCGGAGAGGTGGCGGCCAACATCACCGCCGCAGTGGTCCCACATCCCGCGATCAGCACATCCAGGTCGTCCCGAAACGGCTCCTCTGGAAAAAACACATGGAAGGAATCCCTCGGATTCCAGACCGGGGCCTCCCGACCCTCGAAAAAGGGGGTGAGGTCCGTAATGGGAGGAGGATAGGGAAAGGTCTCGTACAGCGTCTTCACGTCTTTGTCGCGACTCACGAACACCTCCGCGTTGCACCGGATCCATGGATACGTTGTAGAGGTGAATCAGAGGTCGCGCCAATTCATCACGGTTCGTCAGAGATCGAGCAGGTGACCCAGGCGATCCTTCTTCGCACGCAGATACGCTTCATTCTCATCCCGAAGTGGGGGGGCTGTCGCGATTCGCTCCGTGACGGGGATCCCGAGACTCTCCATCTCCATCAATTTGTGTTCATTGTTGGTGATGAGACGGAGTCCCCGAACTCCAAGACTCCGAAAAATCTGTGCTGCCGTCGCGAAACTCCGTTCATCGGCTTGAAACCCGAGGGCAAGATTCGCCTCCACGGTATCGCTTCCCTCATCCTGGAGAGCATAGGCTCGGACCTTGTTGACCAGTCCAATCCCCCGTCCCTCCTGGCGGAGATAGATCAACACCCCACAACCCGATTCCCCCATCCTGCGCAACGAGTCATTGAATTGCTCGCCGCAATCGCAGCGAAGGCTGTGAAACACATCTCCCGTGAGACACTGGGAATGAATGCGCGCCACGACACTCTCATGAGCCGTGGGGTCCCCATGAACCAGCACCGGGTGCGAGGTCCCATCAATCCGAGAACGGTAGACAGCGATTCGGAACTCTCCGAAGGCGGTGTCCACCGTGCCTTCGCTCGTGAGCTCGACGAAAGACTCCCGCTCCAGCCGATACCGGAGAAGCTCACTCATCTCGAGAAACGGGATCCCCTGATCGCGGGCCAATGCCTGAACCACATCCCGGTTCGCGATGGCTCCCTCTTCATCGAGAATGGAGCACCACACCCCACACGCCTCTTTCCCCGCGAGGCGGGCGAGGTCGACGCATGCCTCCGCTGCCTGCGGGCGAAGCACGACTCCATCGGCATGCGCAAGCGCTGGAAAGATGTGCCCGGGACTCACGAGATCCGCCGCAGTCGAGCGTGGATCCGCGAGAACTCGAATCGTCTTTGCGCGATCCGCGGTTGAAATCCCTGTCGTCACATCGACACACGCCTCCACGGAGACCGTGAAGTCCTGACATCGTGGATTCCGGGCATCCCCTCCCATTTTCTTCAATTGAAGCGCGTCCGCCTTCTCGGCGCTCATTCCCACGGAAACGATGCCAAGAGCGTGCCGGGCCATGAAATTGACCATGTCCGGCATGGCGTCCTCGGCGGCCGCCATCACGTGCCCGGTCCCATGACCTCTTGTATCGTCAAACAAGATGACCATGCCGCCCGCCTGAAGACTCTCAAGCGCCTGATCGACCGAAATGGACATGAACCTTCCTCCTGAAATCGGCCTCATCCTGGAGGCCTCGAGAAGAGGCGTCAAGGTCAGAACAAGAGATGAGAGCACCGTCTAGAAGCGCATTCTCTCGACGGAGTAGACACCCTTGATGCGCTTGATGTCGCGCATGATGACCTCGAGCTGATCCAGGTTCTGAACCTCGACCTGGAAAATATTCACTGCGCTCTCATCGCCGCTGCTGCGACAATGCGCCTGATGAATGTTCACCCCGCTGTTCGTGATCGACTGGGTGATGGACGCGAGCAATCCGGGCGCATCCGTGCAGACCACGCGAATCGAAATGGGATGACCTGAAGAGGCGTTGGACTCCCAGTCCACGGCGATCCGCCGGGCTGGATCGCTCTCCGCAACGTGGGGGCAGTTCCGGGCATGCACGGTCACGCCCCGACCGCGGGTGACAAACCCAACCACCCGATCTCCCGGAACCGGATTGCAGCACCGGGCATAGCGAACCATCACATCTTCAATGCCATCGACCTTCACCGAGCTCTTGTTCTTGCGCAGCGACCGGAAAAACGACGAGATGCGCCCCTCGTTGTCGTCGACCTGGCTCGGCTTCTTCGGCTCCGCGATCTCCTCCTTCGGGATGATCTCGCTCGTGACCTCATCCGCGCGAACCCGCCCATAGCCGATTTGCACGTAGAGTTCTTCCATGTCCGTGATACGGCCTCCGATCCCCTGGAAGACAACGCTGAGATCATCCCGCTTCGCGAACCGGTTCAAGCTGATCCCATACCGCCGAAGCTCAGTGGCCAGAAGCTCACGCCCGATCTCGGCGCTCCGCTCGCGCTGCTCGTTGCGGACATGCGCCCGGATGCGTGTCTTGGCGCGAGAGCTCTTCACGAACTTCAACCAGTCTGGATTCATCCGCCGGTTCTTGCTCGTCAGAATCTCCACCACATCGCCATTCCGAAGAGAATGACTCAACGGCACCATGGCTCCTCCGACGCGAGCTCCCTGGCACCGTTCTCCGACCTCAGAGTGAATGGCGAAGGCAAAATCCACAGGGGTCGCGCCTCGCGGGAAGATCTTCACTTCCCCCGTCGGAGTGAACACGTAGACCTCGTCGCTGAAGAGATCCACCTTCACGGTATCGAGGAACTCCGTGGGATCCGCGAGCTCCCGCTGCCACTCCATCAACTGCTTGAGCCAGGCGAACTTCTGTTCGTCCTTCAAGCTCATCCGCACGCCTTCCTTGTACTTCCAATGCGCGGCAATGCCCTCCTCAGCGATCCCATGCATCTCCCACGTGCGAATCTGGACTTCGATCCGTCGACCCTCCGGTCCAATGACTGCGGTATGCAAGGAGCGATAGAGATTGGGTTTGGAGAGGGCGATGTAGTCCTTGAAGCGTCCCGGGATGGGTTTCCAGGCGCTGTGAATATGGCCTAGAGCCTCATAGCAATGATGCACTTCGTCCACGATGATCCGGAAGGCGATGGCATCGTAGACCTCCTCGTAATCAATCTTCTGCGCGATCATCTTGCGCCAGATGGAGTAGAGGTGCTTCGGGCGACCAAACACCTCGCACTTCAGTTCCTGCTCACTCATTTGAGTGCTCAGGATGCCGATCACCTTTTCCGTGTAGTTCTCCCGCTCTTCCTGACGGGCGTCGACCTTCTCGACCAGCGCGTAGTACTCCCCGGAATGGAGATACCGAAACGCCAGATCTTCAAGTTCGGTCTTGAGCCAGCTCACACCCAGTCGATTGGCGAGAGGCGCGTAGATGTCCATCGTTTCGCGGGCAATCCGTTGACGCTTCTCCTCCTTCATGTGCTTGAGGGTGCGCATGTTGTGCGTACGATCCGCCAGCTTCACGAGGAGGACTCGGATGTCCTTGCTCATCGCGACCAGCATTTTCCGGAAGTTCTCCGCCTGATGCTCTTCCCGAGTGGAGAACTTGAAACTCCCCAGCTTCGTCACCCCGTCCACCAGGGCGGCGATCTCCTCCCCAAACTTCTCCTGGAGGTCCTCCAGAGTCGCCTCAGTGTCTTCCACCG
>CAVOCR010000340.1:0-3678 GCA_963694245.1 Myxococcota bacterium | reverse complement strand
GCAAAGAGCCGACCCGCCGCGGCCGTCGCACCGATCACCACGAGAAGAACGATGCTCATCACCACGACCAGTTCGACGATGGTGAATCCTGTCTGGGCGGAGTGAGTTCGGCGCATGGTATGTGATTGCATCCTGTGGGGGGCCTCCAGGGAGCCCTATTCCCGACAGATGTCGTCCTCCGTTCCCGCACGCTTGTCCGGACCCTTGGAACACAGGTCAAAATCCCCATCTCCCTTGGTCGCCGGAAAATTGTAGACCAGGTCCTTGTTCCACGGGTCCTTGAGGTTCTTCTCCTTCAGGAGTGGACGTTTGCCATTCGTCAAATCTCCGAGGGACGAGGGATAGTCTCCCTTCGTCGCGTAGAATCCATCCAACGCCTGCGCAACCGTGCTCAACTGAATCGAAGCCGTTTGTGTCTTCGACTCCTTGAGCCAGTTGACGACTCCAAATCCGATCGCCGACGCAAGAATCCCGATGATGGCGATCACCACCATGATTTCGATGAGCGTCATGCCTCGTTGGCTGGTCAAACGCCGGGTCAGAATCTGTCGTTGTGTACTTGTCATCAAAGTCCTCCTGACCAGGTTTTTTCAATCTGGCCTCGCGGGCTCAGTGCCCGTCCATGTCCCTGTTTCATCCACCCATTGCGATGGCGTCGTTCATCTGCATCATCGGCAACAAAATCGCAAAGACGAGAAAGCCCACGCCGACGCCCATCCCCACGATCATGATCGGCTCCAGGACAGACGTGAGCTGTGTCACCCGACTGTCCACCTGTGTCTCATAGGCATCCGCCACATTTCCGAGCATGGCTTCCAATTGCCCAGTCTTCTCTCCGATGGCGATCATGTGCGTCATCATCGGAGGGAACTGCTCGGAGCGCTGAAGCGGCGCGGCAATGCCCTCGCCCTCTTGAATCGCGATGCGGGCCTCGTCGATCACCTTTGCAAGCACGACGTTGTTCACCACATTTCGGACGATGCCCAGCGCTGTGAGAATCGGAACCCCTGACGCGAGCAACGTGCCAAATGTCTTGGTGAACCGCACGACGGCCACCATCCGGAGAAGATTTCCAAAGAGCGGCATGCGGAGCTTGTAGGCATCGAGACGGGCCCGGCCCGATTCGGTCTTCTTCCATATCCGAAATCGCCAGACACCCACCACACCGAGAAGGATTCCGGCCCACCACCAATCCCTGAAAAGATCGCTTGTACCGATCAGAATGCGGGTGATGAGCGGCAATTCGGCGCCCATTTCCTGAAACATCTCAGTAATCTTCGGCACCACGAAGATCATCATCAGGCTCACAATCATGAATGCGATGCACACCATGATCACCGGATACATCAACGTTCCGCTCAACTTGGTACGGAGCTTCACCTGCCCCTCGATGAACTCCGAGAGACGCTCAAACACGACGTCCAGAGTTCCGGACACCTCACCGGCACGGACCATGTTGATGTAGAGGTTGGTGAAGGTGTCCTCATGCTGCATCAGCGCATCTCCGAGAGAGCTTCCCTCGTTGACGGACTGCTTGACCGAACTCAGGATCTTCTTGAGCTTCGGGTTCTCGGTTTGATCGACACAGGCATTGAGCGCATCCACCACCGGAATCCCCGCACGAACCAGAGTCGCCATCTGACGTGTCATCACCGAGATTTCCAACAACTTGATACGCTGGAAGAAACCCGAGAACTCCACCTCACGGGAGCCCCTCGCCGCCATTGCATCGCCACGGCGAACGGCACGGCCTCCCTCGGACTTGGTCTCCACATACTGGGTGAGATAAAGGTTCTGCTTGCGCAACAGTGAACGCAACAGTCGGGGACTGTCCGCATCCAGAACGCCCTTGACGTTCTTGCCGTTGGCATCCACACCCTTGTACTCGTATACAGGCATCTTCTAGAAGACCTCATCGGTCGCACGGGCGACGCGGCACACTTCCTCTGCCGTCGTGATCCCATCAATGACTTTCAGGGCACCATCGTCCATCAGCGTGAGCATGCCTTCTGAGACGGCCTGTCGCTTGATGGTCGTGGAATCCACGTTCTTCGTCACGAGAGAACGAATCGCGTCCGACACGCTCAGGAGTTCGTAGATCCCGCACCGACCGGAATACCCGGATTCTCCACACGCTTCACAGCCCTTCGCACGATAGAAGAGAGGGCGTCTCTCCCCCGGGAAACGCTCCTCGAGAAGGGCGTGGAGAGCCCCGTTCTCATCGGCCATCCCCATCTCTTCCAATTCCGACGCGGGCGGCTCATAGGGCTCACGGCACTCGACGCAGAGTTTCCGAACGAGCCGCTGGGCAAGACAGGCGACCACCGAAGAGGCAATGAGAAACGGTTCCACGCCCATGTCGATGAGCCGCGTGAACGTGCTCGCTGAATCGTTCGTATGGACCGTCGCGAACACGAGGTGACCCGTCAAAGACGCCTGAACCGCGATCTCCGCGGTCTCCGTATCCCGGATCTCCCCCACAAGAACGACATCGGGATCCTGGCGAAGCGTCGCCCGGAGCCCCGAGGCAAAGGTGAAATTGATCTTCGTATTCACCTGCATCTGTCCGATCCCTTCGAGCTGATACTCCACGGGATCCTCGATGGTCAGGATGTTCTTGTCCGGCGTGTTGATACGACTCAACGCCGCGTACAGGGTGGTCGTCTTTCCGCTACCGGTGGGACCCGTGACCAGCACAATCCCGTGCGGGCGACGAATGAGTCCCTCAATCCGATCCAGGTTCTGGGAGGAATAACCCAGCTGCTCCAAATCAAGAACGGTGGTCGTCTTGTCAAGGAGACGCATGACCAGTCGCTCCCCGTGGGAAGTCGGAACCGTCGACAATCGAATATCGACATCCCGGCCTCCAACCTTGATCCGAATGCGACCATCCTGGGGCAGGCGTTTCTCGGCGATGTTCAGCTCGCCCATGATCTTGATCCGGCTCGCGATGGACTGCTGAAAACGCTTCGGAGCCTTGATGACCTCGTGCAGGATGCCATCCCGCCGAAAACGCACGCTCACGTGACGCTCAAAAGGTTCAATGTGGATGTCCGAGGCCGCTTCTTTCACCGCCTGGTTCAGCACCGAGTTCACCAGCCGAATGATCGGCGCCTCATCGTCCTGATCAACGATGTCCTGAATCTCCTCGAGATCATGGGCCGCACGCTCCGCATCCGTCTCGGAGATGTCCTCCATCACAGCGTCGGCAGCCGCTCGCCGATCGAACACCTTGTTGATGGCGTCGAGGATCGCTTGTGCGGGGGCCACATGCGGACGAAGCTCCGCCCTGTAGACCACTTGCAGATCATCCAATGCGGCCATCGCGAAGGGATCCGCGACCGCGACATCCAGGATACCGTCCTCCAACGCAAGCGGCAGAAAGAGATTCTTTTTCGCGTAGGTGCTTGTCAGAGGCGCCACGATCTGCGCGTCGATGGCTTCAGGATCAATGCCTTCCAGCACTGGAAATCCCAATTGCCGCGCCTGAATTCGACGGATGTCATCGGTTTCACATGCGCCCGTGAAAACGAGGATCTCCGGCAGGGAACCCCCTTTCTCGGATTGAACCTCCAGCGCACGGGAAAGCTGCTCTCCGCTAATGGTTCCCTCGTGTAGGAGAGCATCTCCAATGTTGCCGATCTGCGTCACGTCCACGCCCCCTATTCCGTCGACTCG
>CAVOCR010000339.1:0-3679 GCA_963694245.1 Myxococcota bacterium | reverse complement strand
CGTGGTCATGTCGCCAAAAGAGCGGACCCCGTGCTTGTGAATCCAGGCAAACACCTGCTCTGCACGGTATCGAGGCTCTTGAATGCCCTTGAAATAGGCGATCAACTCCGGGCACGTCATGCCCTTCAGGTCCACACCGACACTCTCTGGAATGGAGAGGGTGCGGGGCCTTCGGAGGGCATGTGCGGCCTTCAAATCCTCCGGTGAGACTCCTCTCACCGCGGACGTGCCATCGGAGTTGTCAGCCACCACGAACGCGCCTCAACCGAGTCCGTTGACCCGGTCGAAGACGTCGAAGAAATAGCCCGTCTCCTCCGCAGCGGTCTCCACTGCATCGGATCCATGCACCGTGTTTTCCCCAATGCTCGCGGAGAACAGCTTGCGGAGCGTACCCTCCGCCGCCTCGGCAGGATTGGTGGCGCCCATGATCTCGCGGTTCCGCGCAATCGCATTCTCGCCCTGAAGCGCCATCAGCACCACGGGACCACTGGTCATGAACTCGACCAGTTCACCGAAGAAGGGACGCTCGCTATGCACGGCGTAGAACCCTTCCGCTTCCTTGCGGGAAAGATGAACCATCTTCATCGCCGCGATCTGCAGACCCGCCTTCTCAAAGCGATCCACGATCGCGCCCACATGCTTGTTCTTCACTCCATCGGGTTTCACGATGGAAAGAGTCGTTTCAATGGCCATTGTTCACTCCAGATTATTGGTTTGATGTTCAGCCGGCCCAGACCGACTGCAGTGTTGTTCCCATGTCCGCTGGTGTCGGAGCGACCCGCATTCCAGCGGCCTCCATGGCCGCGACCTTGTCGGCCGCCGTGCCCTTCCCACCACTGATGATCGCGCCGGCATGGCCCATCCTCTTGCCAGGAGGTGCCGTCTTCCCGGCGATGAAACCAACGACAGGCTTCGTCATGTGCTCGGAGACATAGACCGCCGCCTCCTCTTCCGCGCTTCCACCGATTTCGCCGATCATGATGACGGCGTCGGTGTCGGGGTCGGCTTCAAATGCGGAGAGCACCGCGATGAAGTCCGTTCCATTGATGGGGTCGCCACCGATGCCCACACACGTCGACTGACCGATCCCGAGCGCGGAAAGCTGGCCCACGGCTTCATAGGTGAGCGTCCCAGAACGACTCACCACTCCCACCCTGCCCTGCTGGTGGATATGACCGGGCATGATGCCCACCTTGCACAGTCCCGGGGAGATGATCCCGGGGCAGTTCGGCCCAATCAAACGACTCGTGCGTCCCGCAAGAAACGTCCGCGCCTTCAACATGTCCAGGACGGGGATGCCTTCCGTGATCGCAACAATGAGTTCCACTTCGGCGGCACCCGCCTCCATGATGGCATCGGCCGCAAACGGGCTCGGCACATAAATGGCCGTGCAGTTCGCGCCCGTGGATTTCCGGGCCTCCGCCACCGTGTCGAAAATCGGAATCCCGTCGAGGTTCTCCCCCCCGCGGCCGGGCGTCACGCCCGCCACCACGTTGGATCCGTACCCCACCATCTGCCGCGTGTGAAACGCGCCAGCACTCCCCGTGATCCCCTGAACCATGAGCCTGGTCTCTCCATCTACCCAGATCGCCATGTCGTCCTCCTACGCCTTTTCCTGCACTGCGAGTGCAATTGCCTCGGCCCCGTCCAACATCGTCGTCGCCGTCGTCAACGCCATTCCACTCTCGGCCAGCAGCTGCTTGCCGCGTTCCACATTGGTCCCTTCAAGCCGGACAATCAGGGGGACGTCGATCCCCACATTGGTGGCGGCTTCAATGATTCCTTCGGCGATCGTGTCGCATTTCATGATCCCCCCGAAGATGTTCACGAAGATCGCATCCACCTCATCCGCGAGGATGATCTCGAATGCGCGCGTCACCTTCGCGGCCGTCGCGCTTCCACCGACGTCGAGAAAATTCGCGGGCTCCAGACCGACCTGCTTGATGATGTCCATGGTGGCCATCGCGAGCCCGGCCCCATTGACGAGACATCCAATCTTTCCGTCCAGCTTGATGTAGCTGAGACCATGCTCCGACGCTTCGACCTCCGAAGGTTCCTCCTCGGTGAGATCGCGGAGCGCGACAAGCTCGGGGTGTCGGTACAGCGCGTTGCTGTCGAAATTGATTTTGCCATCGAGAAGCACGATGTCACCGGCGCCCGTCACCACGAGCGGATTCACCTCGAGGAGGCTGCAATCCTTCTCCATGAAGAGCCGATACACTCCCGCGAGCATTTTGGAGAATGCCCGAACGGTCTTGCCCTTCAGCCCCAGGCGACTCGCGAGGTTGCGGGACTGGAAATCCTGGAGGCCCACCCGAGGGTCCACCCATTCCTTGAGAATCTTCTCGGGGGTCTCCTCGGCGACCACTTCAATCTCCGTGCCCCCCTCGGTCGAACACATCACCACGACCTGACTCGTGGCGCGATCGATGAGAAGAGAGAGGTAGAGTTCGGTGGCAATGTCGACGCCGGATTCGATGTAGACCCGGTTGACCTGCTTTCCCTCTGGGCCTGTTTGATGCGTCACGAGCTGCATTCCCATGATTTCCCGGCCGAGCGCGAGGGCCTCTTCCGGAGATCGTGCGAGCTTCACGCCCCCACCGAGCCCGCGGCCTCCCGCGTGGATCTGGGCTTTCACGACATAGATGGACGTGTCGAGGGCCGCGATCGCCGCTTCGAGTCCGTCGGAATCCAACACGGGGATCCCCACTGGAACCGGGAGACCATAGCTCTTGAAGAGCTCCTTGGCCTGGTACTCATGAATCTTCATCTTCTGGCCCTCCGACTGCGAGGCACCGCCACGCTAGTTCTGGAAAAAATCCCGTATCCATTGAAACGCCGCTGAACGCTTCGCCTGCCCCATCGACTGAACGAGTTCCGCGCCTTCCGGGCAGCAGTCTGCGTACGAAAAAGTATTTCGATCATGGGCCACTCCGCGCTCCCCCATCAAGATCTCCAGACGTTCTGCACGCCGAAGATCCCCTCCAGGGCCCCGATTGCTGCGTTCCAGCACATGCACCACCACCGGTCCCACATACTCCGGGACCGAACGATACGCTGCACACGCCTCCATGCAGACCCCGGAGTGCATGGCGGGGCTCACCAGAGCCTCCACATCCATCCCTTCCGGTGCCAGCGCGAACGCCTCTGCGAGATCCGTCTCGAAGCGCGCCCGGTCCACCTGCAGATCCTGCGTGATGGGAAACACCGAGAGTGGCTCCACGACAACGCTCTCTCCGCCAGAGGACAGACGGGCCTCCGACAAGACGACGGGCGCACCATTGACGAGGGCGCCGCAAGCGGCCCCATCGTCGTATTGGATGGCGGTCGTTTTCTCCCCATCGGTGGTGGCGGGTGCCCTGTTGATGCGCTCGATCGCCTCCAACACCGTGGGCTCACCCGAGGCGTCCACGGCGAATGTCTCCCACCGCCCAGCAGCCTCAGCACCGTCCTGGCGCCACACCGTCAATGAAATCATGGAGGCGTTCATGCCGCGCCCCCGGAATGCAGTGAAATGAAGGTGATCAGTGTGTCCATGCCCTGGACAAAAATCACACCGAACGCCGCCGCGCACACGACCGTCGATCGCGCCATCGCTCGCGGACCGGACGTGATGCCCCAGTTCACTCCAAAATTCCACAGCCCATTCGCGACATGGAACGCCACGGAAAAGATCCCC
>CAVOCR010000338.1:0-3683 GCA_963694245.1 Myxococcota bacterium | reverse complement strand
CCAGGCGTGGTGTGATCGCACGGTGGGTCCGAGGACGCCGGGGTTGAGGATGTGCACGCCGAAGTTGTCCGACTGACTCTCCTCCCAGGTCTCCGGCAGCATTTTGACGACCGCTCGCACGAGGTCGGCATGATAGGTCGTGAAGTTCTTTTGATCCGCGTAGGGAACATCCATCTGATAGTTGAATGAAATGCGCATCGCCGCGGGTGCAATGGGCGATTGCAGATCACTGCCAAGCAGATTGACCGCACTTTCGAATGCGAGATCATCGGCGAAGGGTCCCCGCGCCAGGAGCAGCTCGCGGGCATAGTGCGCGACGGGTTCCATGTCATCAAGACAGGATTGCGCGTCGGAGTCCTCTTCACATTCGTCCGCCTCATCGGTACAGCAGACAAATTGCGCATCCATCATGAAAAAACCGGCGTAATGATCAAATTTGCGCACAGCCCGGCCATACCAGAATTTCAGATCCTCGTCGGCGATGGAACTCTCATCATGTTGGAGCACGAAGAGGTCGTGAAGCATCGTCGAGACGGCATTTCGCTGAGTGTCCCGGAGGACATCTTCGGTATGCTGGAGCTTACGTTCCCATGCGAACTGTGCCATGGCCTCCATCTCGATGAGGCGATTCAGCACTTCGGATGCACTCAGTTTTCCGCCGTGTGCATCGACATGGCGTTGGAGTTCACTGAGATGAATGGATGCTTCTCCCACCGTCGCCACCACTGGATCGCTGGCATCCCTGGCGGGGGACCACCCGGGCTCCGAAAAGCTCGCGATGGCGGGAGGAGTTCGATTGATTTCGACTCGTGGCCTGGTGTCTTCAGAAAGGCAACCCCCTCCCGAGAGACAGGCGACGACGAACAGACCGTGTGTGATGCACTTCATGGGGGTCAGGGGGTCTCCTGAGGCTCTGCGCCACCGAGCGCGGAGCCTCCACAAATGAGCAGAATGGCCAAGAGGCCATCGATGAGGGAAGCCAGCGGTGCCTCCTCCGAAAGGAAGGTCGCTCCGCTATGCATGAACACCAGACTGCTGATTATCAGGAGAGCGCCCAGAATGTCGAGCAGATGCCGCTTCATGGGACCACCGTGGGGAGCAGTGTGCGGATGACGAGCAGAAGGATGATCGCATGGGCCAGGAGCGGGCCCGGGAGTCCTCGCTTCCGCTCCCTGGCCGTCTCTCCCCGTGTGGGCCGTTGAAGTCGAAGCGTGATGATCCAGATGATTGTGGCGAACACGAGGAGAAGGGATTGCACTTCAGCCAGCTTCTCGGGGTGGTCATGGAGGAGCCATTCCGGGTTGAGCACCAGTCGCTCCAATCCGAGGAGCGGCATGGCGATCAGGATGCAGGTACGCGCACCGTGACGCGCACTGAGGCGAGGCGGCAGGGTGGGGGCGGTGATGGACAGGTCCGCTCCGATTCGACTGGAGACATGGAAATGAAGCGCGCCGGACATCAGAATCGCGAGGACCGAGCCCCAACCGTGAACGGCATGACTGGTGGCCATGGGATGGAGTACGAGAGGTACCAGCAGGCACAAGGGAAAGAGGACCAGCAGAATCCAGGGGCTCCTCCGGTACGCACCGATCAGCAATGGAAGAAGAGGAAGTGTCATCCATGCGATTCCAGGAAGTGTCAGCCGCTGCCCTGAGGGGTGCATGTGAAGCCAGAGCAGCGGAATGACGAGAATGAACGCCCACAGAAGGAGCCCCGTGGCAACGGGTGGGCTTCGCGGTGGGGAGTGGGGGGAGAGTGTGCCGAGCATGCGTTGAGTTTATCTTTCGAGGAAGAAGCGGGCAACAGCATGAGGTGAGTCCTTGCGGAGCGGGTGTTGCAACGTAAGATGAACGGAGACTTCAAGAGGAAAGGAGGCAGGTATGCCCTTTGGCTTCATTCGAATGGCGATGGCGTTGACATTGGTTCTCAGTTTCAGTGTTTCGGAACTGCAGGCTCGTGACATGGATGGAAAGCTGGGCATCGGCTATGGGCAGGGACTGTCTCAAACGGGTGTAAGCGGCCTCGCAATTGAGTACTGGGTCGGTTACGTGAAGATTGGTGCCCTCGTTGGATTTGACATGTGGGTCCCCGACCAGGGGGAGGGCACGACAGAGGTCAAGGCGGCGGTGCATGTTCTCTATGCAGTCGCTCGTGCTCGAAATGCCAATCTCAACATTGGCATTCGCGGAAACGCAGGATTTCAACTCTTTGGGGATGAAGAGGCCACGGGCTTCGGGATCGAGCTGCCGATCGAGGCGGAGTACTGGTTGGCGGAACACGTTTCATTGACCGGTCATGTCGGTCTGACGATCGATCTTCTGGATGGCGAGGCGAATCCATTGCTCGCGGAGTCAACGGCCGGGGAGGGAATTCGACTCGGGTTGGGGGCAGCGGGATTTGCCGGGGGTGTCGGCTTTCGGTTCTATTTCTGATGTTACCGGGCCCTCTCAGGGGCTCGAAGGGGACTCGTCAGGTTCCGCAGTGGGCCTTTCCGTTCTTTCTCCGACCACATGATACGAACAGGTGGTGGGTGTTCCTGCTCGCATCACCAGGATGTCCACTCGGTCGATGCTACGAAGTGTCTGCCAGACTCCATAGAGTTCATCGGGCCGGGTGATGGGGGTCCCATTCACGGTCTGGAGCACGTCACCGGGCCGTGGGCATGTGATTCGCCGGGTCTCTCCCGGAAAGAGTTCCTGAATCTGGTATCCCACGAAGCGTCCGGACTGATCGCGTGCAGGCGCGACCCGCACGCGTTGCAGAAAGCGTCCGATGCCCTCCTCCAGAACCCGATCGAGTTCGGCTCGATTCAATGTGTTTTCAGGGGGCTGCACCCGAGCAACAGGCAGAGCCGAAGAGTGCTTTGGGCGGTGTTTCCGGGGCGAGGTTTCGGGGGCGCGATGAGTCGAAACCGGTGGCGCGCACCCTGTGGCGAGGAGTCCGAACCCGAGGAGGATGGGGAGCATCCAGCTGCTTTCCCCCCCCCTCAATGGAGGAGCCCACAGTATGCGCTTGTGGGAGTCGTGAACTCTTCAGCGCCATCTTCGTACTGGTCTGCCTGGAGCAGGAAGGTCTCTTCATCGATGCATTCGTACTCGTCCCGACAGTCTCCATTGGAAGAGCATTGGGTCATGCACCATTCCTCCGAGTTCGGGAATGTGATGCAGACTCCTGCTTCGGGACATCCGAGGAATTCGCAGTCTCCGGCGGTACAGTAGCCCCCCGGCAGGCTGAGGTCGCAGATCATTTCAGTGCCACATTCGAGTGCTGATGCGCAGGGATCCCCGACTTCAGGTGCACAGCCAGAGGTGAGCAGGGAAACAAGCAGAAGCGATAGGAGTGGACGCATGGACCAGGAGCCTCGTTTCGGGGAAGGGGGGTGCCCGGGAACCGGAACCCTATCAGGCCCCCCTGGGCCGAGCAAGACCACGGGCATGGAGTACACACCAGAGCGCTCCCAGCTGCTCCGGGGAGAGGGCTTCGGCTCGTACCGTGGGCGGACAATCGATTTGCGTGAGCGCTTCCACGACATCCTCCTTGTCCCAGTGTTGGCGACTGAGCGCGTTCACGAGCGTTTTTCGGCGCGCTCCGAATGCGGCCCCAATCATTCGCCGAAATCCGATCTCATCTCCAGCGACGTCGAAACGATGCGCGGTACAGAGGTCGGCGACGACGACGGCTGA
>CAVOCR010000337.1:0-3688 GCA_963694245.1 Myxococcota bacterium | reverse complement strand
GCTTCAGTGGACCATCTTGAATATCTGTCGGCCTCCGATGTTGCCTTGTTGGCGCACTCGTCGACCGTCGCCACGCTTCTCCCGGGGGCGACGCTCTTCCTCGGCATGGATGCGTGGCCTCCGGCGCGCGCGCTTCTGGACGCCGGAGCCCGAGTGGTGCTCGCGACAGATTGCAATCCCGGGAGTTCGATGACGCACAATCTTCTCCTGATGGGGACTCTGGGCTGTGTCCGGATGGGGATGAGCGCAGACGAGAGTCTGCTGGCCATTACGCGGGAGCCCGCAGGATCCCTCGGATTGGCTGGACAAGCCGGGGTGTTGCGACCCGGCGCCCGTGCCGATTGGATCTCCGCGTCGGTGTCAGGAATGGCAGATCTCGTGTATCAGTTTGGAAGCAATCGCATTGCGCATGTGATGTGTGGGGGCGAGGTTGTGAGATGGGACGGGGTGTCCCGTTCACAGCAGCTTGATTCTTGACCACGCTAGCAGGAGACCGGACACTCGGTCTCGACATGTGAACACACAAGGAGTGGACTCCATGGGCAATTCTCATTTTCGTATTGGCGCGCTGGCGTTCATCGCCCTCAGCCTTGTCAGTGGTTCAGCGTTCGCACAGGACGAAGAGTCGCCAGGGGAGGTCCGAATCAAGACCAACGTCGAATATGCGACGGTCACGGTGGATGGGGAGCGTTCAGACGGCACGGAGTATGACTCCAGCGGGAAGAACATCATCGTCAAGGGCCTGGACCGGGCGGTCGACCATGTGATCGTCGTGGACCCCGGCGTGGATGAGTTTGCGGCGAAGGAGTTCACGGTGAAGGCGGGAGCGTACGCAAAGAAGCGGATGAAGGTTGACGGTGAAAGGACACTCTTCTACATCGCGAACAAGAAGTTGAAGTTCAAGAAGCAGAAGAAAAAATAGCGCCGGTGACACGCGTGTGAATGGGACGCCTCCGGGCGTCCATTTTTTTGTCCGGTTCCCAGAACCCGCTCGGAATGAAATCCCCGTCACCGCAAAAAAAAGGGGGCCCCGCGGGGCCCCCTCAGGATCCAATCACGCCCGCTTGTCTAGAAGCAGGTCGCGATGTAATCGTCGCAACAATCTCCAAACTGGAGGCAGGCCTCGTCACAGAAGCAGTCCGCTGGGGAGCAGGTGTTGTCCTGCCCGTCGCAGCACACCCCAAACTCTTCACAGCTGTTGTCAGACGTGATGTCCGCGCAGACAGCGTCATCCGCCGGGGCTCCTTGCTTCTTGATGGGAACGCAAATCTGGCCGGCATCGCACGTCAGATTGGAGCAGGGGCTGACGGGGTAGCAAACCACCTCGGGGTTGTTGGCGGTTCGCAGGAAGAACTCGGTGTCTTCACAGATGTTCTCGCATGCCTCCTCGAAGCAGAACTCGCCGTCCGCGCATTCGGAGTCGTCGACACATCCGCTGAGGCCGAAGACCTCGCAGGTTCCCTCAAAGCAGAATTCGTTGTCGGCGCACTCGGCGTCATCGAGACATCCGATGGCGACGCATTGATTGTCAAATTTGTCCCCGCTCGCGGCGATGTCGCAGTATTCGCCGCCAAGGCAATCGACGTCGGCTTCGCATTGAAGCACTTTGACTGTGACCTCGCAGCCGCTGAGGAGGCTTCCCACCAGGGAAAGCAAGGCCAGGATGATGATTCGCTTCATGTCGGTCCCTCTGATTCATTCGGCACGTGGCCGATGGTTTTGGCACCCCTGAGCCTATGCTGAGGGGATCTGTGATGTCTGGCGGATTCTGCGAATGGTACGCAAAAACTCGCCGTCTTCAACGAAAGTACGTTCTTCTCAACTCGATTGTTCCCCGCCCATGGCTTTCGCGAGGGCGATGTGAATCTGCGCGTGATATTGCCCAGATACATACTCGAAGAGCTGGTCCTGCGTAAAGTCATCGATCTCCTCAAAGTTGAGGATGACGTCCTCAGGACCTCCTCTGCCTCCCACGCGGATGATGCGTGCGAGGATCGCGAGGATCTCCTCGGTATCACCAACCGGCAATCGTACGCGGAAGTCGACGAGGTCCCCCCGTTTCCAGCTCCCCGCCCAGGGAAAACGTGCGCCATTGCCGGACAGGTCGACCATTCCCAGTCTCCATGCTGCGTTGTCGAGGGAGAGGGACGTCTGCTCCTGGCTTTTTCGGGCAGTATCGAGGTCCGTTCCGGAGAGGGCGCCGAGGAAGTGATGAACTTCAACGTCAGCGCGAATGAAATCGCGCTGTTCGCCCCGTGCGGGCTCGCCCAATGGCTGGAGTGCCACGGCGCCGCCCTTCATTTCGGAGAGGGGTGACGCTTTCAGTCGCCAGGTGCAGTCGCCTTGCAGGTAATTCAAGGTGACCCGTGTAGCGGCGTCGATATGACTGCCCATTTCCTCATCTTGAAGAGTGATGGCGATGGCGTCCGCAGCGCTGGTCGCCACGGTCGCCTGGGCGATATGGATATGCCCCCCCTGAACGGCGATGACCTGCACGGATTGTCCGATGGTGGGGTAGGATGAGCTGGTCGGCATGCGATCTCCTGCGGGCTAATTCGGCGACACCAGGGCGCGTAGTTCTTTCAGGGCTTCTCGGATTTCATTGGCGGAGTCACGGCATCCCGTCACGCCTTCTGCCATCGCTTCATAGGCATCGGCGAACGAGTCTGCATCGGTACGGTTGCTGAACAGGTCCTTGGCGAAATCATCAACATCCCGGACCGAATTTCGAAACGCGTTGGCGATGTCATTGATCTTGAGGAAGGTCTCATAGATGTCTCCCATGTCGACAGAGTCGCCAGTCCCGGAGCCCCCCTTGTCCAATTTCTTCTGCAACTGAGCCAGCTCGTCCTCGAGCTCCCCGAGTTTGCCAATGGCGTCGTCACGCGCGGCCTCCGCCTTCTCCTGCGAGGTGCGAAGTTCAGCGCCTTTTTCCTGCAATGACTGCACCTTGTCCTCGAGGGCTTCAAGGTCCGCGCTGTCGCCCGCGGTGGTGGCTTCCGCTTCGAGGCTCTCAATGCGCTCGAGGAGTCCTTCTCGTTCGCTTTCCGCCTCCGCGAGTGCTTTCCGTGCGGCGTCTGCGTCCGCCTGGGCGGCCGCTTCACCGGCAGCGCCACCTTGAGCAGCCTCCTCGGCAGCCTTCTCAAGCGTTTCCGTGTTTTCCTGTGCAGCTTCGAGCGCTTCTTCGAGCTCTGCGACCTTTCGAGTCGCCGCGTCAGCAGCCTTTTTGGAGGTCGTTGCCTCCTCCTTTGCTGCGTTCAAGGCGGCTTCTTGTGCGTCGCCACCCGAGGCGGAGGCATCGACGGATTCCTGGAGGGCTGCGCTCTTCTCCTGCGCGGCTTCCAGTGCCTCTTCGAGACTCGCGACCTGTTTCGCGAACGCATCCGCGGTCTCCTGAATCGCCTTTGCCTCGTCCTTCGCAGCGAGGAGGACGGCCTCCTGGGCGTCGCCACCCGAGGCGGCGGCATCGACGGCTTTCTGAAGATCCGCGCTCTTCTCCTGCGCGGCTTCGAGCGCCTCCTCGAGACTTGCGACCTGCTTCGCGGAAGACTCTGCAGTCTTCTGGATCGCCTTTGCCTCGTCTTTCGCGGCGGTCAGTGCCGCTTCCTGGGCATCCCCACCGGAGGCGGCGGCATCGACGGCCTTCTGGAGATCGTCGCTCTTCTTCTGGGCGGCTTCGAGGGCTTCC
>CAVOCR010000336.1:0-3690 GCA_963694245.1 Myxococcota bacterium | reverse complement strand
GACGTCGCAAAGGCACCCCGGATCGGGCCCGCTCAGGCCCCCGTCACCATCGTCGTGTTCAGCGACTTTGAATGCCCCTACTGCAAATCCGTGAGCGAGCCCCTGAAGTCGCATGTGAAGAAGAAGGGAAAGGTCGCCCTCGTCTATCTGCCCTACCCTCTTCAAATGCACGACAACGCGGAATCCGCTGCGCGGGCCGCTCTCGCTGCGCATGCTCAGGAGAAATTCTGGCCCATGCATGATCTGCTCTTCGAACACGCAGACGAGCTCTCTCCCGAGATGTACGAGACTCTCGCTGCCAGCTTGAAATTGAACATGAAGCGATTCAAGAAGGACATGGCGTCCAGCAGCATCGCAGACGCGGTCGAGAAAGCGCGTGCGCAAGGCGATCGCGCCGGTATCCAGGGAACCCCCGCCATTTATGTGAATGGACTCGTCGTCGAAGACCACGAAGGTGTCGCGGCTGCCATCTCAGACGCCCTCAAACACCGCTAGTCTTCGGGCTCATCCGCCCAGCCCCTGGGCGTCTCACGCCGTACCACCCAGGTTCCCGCGAGCCGGTCATGCATCGACCGCCGCATCGAGTCGAAACCTGCCCACCAGCTTCCCACTCCCATGGGCAGCAGCAGGAGCACCTTCCAGAAGTTGCGCCAGAGTCCCTGAGCCATTCCGATGCGCTCTCCGTGGCGATCCACCACCCGCAATCCCAGAAGACGCTTCCCGAACGTCCCCTCCAACCCGGCGTCCTGAAGGGCGCCAAGAATACAGCCGAGCCCCACCGCCATCGCGGCAACAAAGCGCATTCCTTCGGCCTGATCGTGCAGAACGTCCACGATCTGGTCCAGCAGACTCCATCGGGGATCCAGCGGAATTCGCGTCCAATCGATTTGCTCAAAGAAGACAGCCAGAAACCCCACAATCCCCGCGAGAAGACAAAAGTCCAACAGGAACGCGAGGACTCTGCGACCCATGGACGCCATCATGACCTCATGATTCCGTCCTTTCTTCACTGGTATCGACTTCGTTCCCATGCCCCCTTCCTCGTCGCTGAAGGTCCCCGGAGAATGGCCCTCTGAAGCAGAGGGATCAAGTCTCGTCGTTGACAGGATCCAGCGCCAAAGCCCATTCTGGAATTCACGCAATGATCCTGCGTGCGCTCCGGGAGACCCAGTGGCCCATCCCTTTGGCAGTTCCCCGCCCGAACACCCCGATGAGGTTCTCGTACACGATATCGAGGAAGAGTGCGCCTACATTCCCGGAGAGACCTCTCGTCTCCCGCTCCGATTGCAGCTCAATCCGCATCCCAATCGTCTCGACTCGCTGATGGATCTGGGCCACCGACGCGTGGGCCCCATGATGTACACGACCGCCTGTCCCCGATGCGATGCCTGTACCCCTGTTCGCGTTCCCATCGCTGACTTCAAGCCCTCCCGATCGCAACGAAGAATCTGGCGGAGAAATCAGGACCTCCGTGTCCTCGATGGGCGTCCGCGCGTCTGTGAACAACGTCTGGACATCTTCAATCGCCACCGGGTCGAGAGAGGACTCGCCTCCGACACCCTGGATGCGGACGGGTTCTCCTCCTGGCTGGTGCAAAGCTGGACTCGAACGCGTGAACTCTCCTTCTGGTTGGAGGACAAGCTGATCGGATTCATGATACTGGACGTCGGAACCCGAACCGCTTCCGCGGTCTATACGGCCTTTGACCCCGATGAGCATCGCCGCTCCCTCGGAGTACACGCGGTGCTCATTGGCATCGAATGGGCCCGGAGAATGCAGGTGGTGGACTTCCACCTCGGACTCCTCGTCCACGGCAATCAGCATTTGGAGTACAAAACCGGATTTCTTCCCCAGGAGCGACTGCTTCAAGGCGAATGGAAACGGTTCGAGAAGGAGAGTTCATGTCCTTCGAACGGATGAACGTCGACGATCTGAAAGAATGGATGGACGCTCAGCAGAGCTTTCGACTCATCGACGTGCGCACCCCCATGGAGCGGGACATCGCGGTGATCGAACCCTCCACCCTGCTCGACGAGACGCTCTTCGAAACGCTGATCGAAGAAGACGACGGAACCCCCGTGGTGTTTTACTGTCACCATGGAATTCGAAGCGCATCCGCCGCGGCGTTTTTCGCGCACAAGGGGCTTCAGCGCGCGATCAATCTCGAGGGAGGCATCGACGCGTGGTCCGCAGTCATCGATCCGAACATCGACCGCTACTGAGCCCCGATCCGACCCAGAGCCCCCCTCAATTCAAACGAAACGTGTAGCTGTAGCTCTTCGGTCCGGAAGGCGTCCCCACCCCTGACACCGTCACTGTATGGAGGAGGTCATTCTGAAGCCCCTCGACACGCCATTGAAGATTGTTCGGCAAACCGAAGCCATCATTGTTCCAACTGAGGCTGTTCACGGGAAGACTGGCGCCGTTCGGCCCCTGGACCTGAACCGTCGCTTCCGCGAACGAGACCTCCGAATTTGCCCATTTGCTGGATTTCGACACCAGCGCCGAAAACGAGAGATACTCCTCCAGCGCGAACGCATTCGCTGGATACTCCCCTTGCGGGTACGCGACAAAATCCTGCGTCATCCCCGAGGGATCGTTCTGCGCTTCATGAATGACGTGAATGGTCGCGGCCTGGGACCAGGGCCAGGAAGTCGCCACCAGCGGGGCGCCATGGGCGCTTCCATACGCGATCTTCTGAAGAAAGGGATCCACCAGCCAACGCCGATGGCCGAGGGAGGGCACGTTCTTGTCGATGAGCCATCCATCGATCTCCTCCTCGGGTCCCGAGAGACTCCCTGGACTGGAGTTCCACTGAATGGAGAGATTGCTCTCCTGACATCCCTGGGCTCCCTCCCAGGAATGACACGCCCAGTTCTCCGAGGGATAATGCGAGATGTCCGAGTTCACGCTCATCATGAAGGCTGCGCGCTGGGTAGCGATGTCGCCGGACGCCTCATAGACCACAGGCGGAATCCCGTGGATGGCCCGCAGCTCATTCAAGTAGAGAAGCGCCCGCTGCTTCTGCTCGTCCGCCAGAACCCCCTCGTAACAGGCCGCAGGGTTCGGAGGAACGAGATACATGCAGTCGACCAGAGCGGTCCCCGCGCATTGTCCCCCAGTGCAGGAGTCCTCCGTCGTACACCAATCGTCATCATCACAGGATTCGCCGTCGAGTTTCGGACCGTAGGCGCATTCGCCCGTCACCGAATCGCAGGACACGGGGGCCTCACAAGCATCCGCGGAGGGAGGACACTCGAAGGCAGCTCCTCCACATCCCAGCTCCCCACAGACGTCATTCACCGTGCAGGCATCCCCGTCGTCGCATGGGGCTCCGTTCGCGACCGGGGAAGCCTGACAACCCAGAGCCGCATCGCACGACGTCTGCGTGCAGGGATTTCCGTCATCACACGGCACCGACCCGCCGCCGGCGCAGAGACCGCCCGAATTGCAGAAATCGTCGAGTGTGCAGGCGTTGCCATCCTCACACGGCGCATTCGTCCTCGGCACATGCGCGCACACGCCCTCGCCACAGACATCTTCCGTGCAGGGATTCCCGTCATCGCAGTCCATCCCCTCACACGCAGGGTCCAGGACCTCCATGCCCGATTCATCCGTGGACTCGCCCGACTCCTCCGACGCGGTCTCCCCGCCTCCGGACTCCTCCAGGGGCGTCTCGTTTCCGCTCGA
>CAVOCR010000335.1:0-3700 GCA_963694245.1 Myxococcota bacterium | reverse complement strand
ATCCGTGAGGCCGGAGCGTATCGCGGCTCGAACCGGCATACAACCGTCGAACAGCGGGCGGGTCTCTAAAGAGGAATCGGGGTGCATTCGCCGCGCTGAAGAAGCGCGTCGATGTGGAGGACCTTGAACTCTCGAAGACGTGCATCCCGCTCGGGCGTCTCATGATCCAGGACCACGAAGAGGCGGCTGCGATCGGGAGCCACCGAGACATCCGCGAGGACCGTGGGCCCGCCCACTCCATCCTTCGCGAGCCAGGGCCGGCGGATTCCATCGACGACCGTCTGGACATGCGTGGAGGATCCCCCCAACGCGAGCGCACAGCTGATGCCGGGGAGCGAAAACACATCCTCCGACTCGACGCTCTTCATCAAGGGGACAATGCCCATGTCCTCGAGCTTCTTCAGCGCTTTCTTGAGCGTGGCCGGGGGAGTCGCCGCCGTGTTCATCGGCTCCTCCTCTGTTCCCAGCAGAAAGATGCGGTAGAGACGACGATTCTCGATCCCCTTCACCTCCAGATGCATCCGACCGAGTGCGTACCCGACACACGCCATTCGCGAGCCGTCCGGGGTCATTCCAATGCAGCCCCGAATCTCCTCGGGAGTGATCTGCTGAAGACTTCCTCCCAATGCGGGGATGGAACCCAGAAGCAGGAAGGCCAGTAGCGTGAATGCGGGGATGCGATGCATGGGAAGTTCTCCAATCCGGGGTGCTCCAAGGATCCCTCCAGACTGGAGATCCCGCAAGAACACTGCCCTGGAGAGGAATCCACGCCCCCTCCCTCTGGAGAAATCAACGCCTGGTGGGATGCGCGCATTCCCCCACAGGACGCGACAACATGCCTCCCCGTCTTCTGGGGCCCGATCTAGTTGTTCAGGGCTTCGAGGGCCATTCCGCCGGGGTAGCCGTAGCTCACGTCGTCGTCATAGCCATAGACGGCCACGCCAAACTTCTCGCCGCCCGTGCTTGTGATGGAATGGGTTCCATCGCTCAACGAGACCTTGGCGACTGCCCAGCAGACCCCCGAAGTCGCAGAGCAGGCCTGGGGAATCGCCTCCATGGGAAGCGTCAGTTCGCCGTCGAGGACGATGCTCGTGCCGACGGGCGCGATCACGTTCAGGTAGTCCTGAAGATAATTGCTCGGCGCGAGGAAGATGTACTCGGAGCGGAACTGCTCCATGGGAACCGCGAGAATCATGGCGGGATCTCCGATGGGATTGCAGGTACGGATGACCTGACCCGAGAAGAGATCCGCGCATTGACCATTTGCACACATCAATCCGAATCCACACTCCGTATCCGTGGAGCATTGAAAGGAGAGACAGCTGTGTCCCGGCGGGCAATTCCCCTGCCCGGTTCCCGAGCAGAGTCCGACCGTGTCACTGCAGAGATTCAGCGTCGAGTCGCAGATGGTCCCGTTCAAACACCCCGTCAGGCAGCTTCCATTGATGTCGTAGCTGGACGCGATGATCTGCGCGACGAGGACCGGAGCGTTGGCCTCGATGATGAAATCCTGGTCGCTCTTGATCTCCCAGTGCTGTCCGGCGTTCAAGGTCGGAATGAAGCCCTGATTCGGCTTCGTGATGATCTGGGTGTTGTCGGCACTCGCGAGAATGCGCCAGTAGTCCTTCTCCGCAGCTCGCGGCATCGAGCGCGCCGCGATGTGAGTGCGTCCCCAGGCCGAGAGCGGAGGGATCTGCTGCTCGAGATGATCACAGCAACACTCCGTCCCGCTGATACCGCACTCATGTCCGCCAAACACCCCAACTGGCTTGTCCGACGTGATGTGGGTCCCGGTCAGATCGGAGTCCGTTCCGTTCGACTCGATGTTGAGAACCTCGTATTCATTCAATTGAACCGTGTAGCTCTCCCCGGGCTGAAGCGCGGGGACGCCGCCACCCGCGAGCGTGGCGCTGCCCGCCGTCGGCGCGATCGTGACCGTCACCTCCGTCCCGTTGAAGCCCCCAACCACCGTGAGGAAGCTCCGATAGGCCTCGCCTCCCCCCGCTGGGATCTCAAACCGACTCATCACATAATACTCCTTGCCCCAGGTATTCGAGGGGAAGAGCACGGACGCATCGTTTGAATACACCAACGCGTTTTCCTTCGGGTTGAACTGATAGGCGACGATGGGCGCTGTCGCCGTGACCTTCCACGCCCGCGGCCCAATCATCGATCCGTCCACGTTGTAGGGAGGGAGTTCCAGAACCTGCAATTCACCTGGGGGGATCGAAGCGCTCGCCGCCACCGCAGCGTCGTCTGATTGACGGACCGTGACCTCCGCCACCTTGTCGCTCGTATTGCTCACCACCACCGCGAAGCTGGCGGAGGCCGCCTCAACGGGACCATTGTCGAGATCGACCGCCCAGTAGTCGCACCCGACGTTGGTGTTGAACTTGATGTCTCCCGCGCATGCGGACTGACAGACACCGGAGATGCAGATCTGGCTCTCCGTGCACGTGGCGTTGAACACCCAGCCGCTCCCATCAGGAGCGCATTGCCAGGCATCGGTTCCCTCGCATTTCCCCTGACCCGGGAAACAGACGAGGCACTTTCCATCCACACATTGCGCGGCTGCGTCACACACTTCGGCGAGCTCATAGCCGCTCCCGTCTGCCTTGCACTGCACGACGTTCCCGTCCTCACAGACCTGTGTGCCCGCCTCACACCCCACGCATTCGCCCTCCACGCAGGTGCCCGGAGCGCAGGCGAAGAGGCTGAAGTCCGTCCCCTCGTCATTGCACGTCTGTTTGCTGTTCCCATTGCAGGTGACGTCACCGGGGACACAGAGGATCGGCTTGCACTCCCCGTTCAGGCAGAACTCGTTCGTGCCGCAATCCGCATCGACCTGACATACGAGACACACCCCGCCGAGCCCACAAAAAGGCGCCTCCACAGGACACTCGGCATCCTCCACACAGGGGATCTGCTCTCCTCCCTCCTCACACTCACACGCCCCAAAGGACCCGTCCGCGTTGGGACAGGAGATGCCGGTTCCCCCCGTCGGACAGCTGCAGGGCTTCCCGTTCCCGAGTTCACAGTCATAGGCCCCGGGATCGATGACGACATCACTGCCGGTCTCCTCGCCCGATTCGAACCCAGTGCCCTCGCCTCCACATTGGCAGGGACCCGCGATCCCCGTCGCTGAATCGACGCAGGCGGTGGAAAGCCCTCCAGAGGGACAGGAGCACACGACCTCCGAACCCGCGCAGGCGCCGGAAGGAGGCGCGTCGTCGGAGCAGGCCGGGAGCGCGAGAAAGAAGATGAAACAGAGAAGAAGTGCTTTCGATGTGTCGTTCATGATTCCGTATGTGCCTGTTCCCCGGATGTCCGCGCGCACGCGAAACGGCCCCCGTTGAGGCGCAGAACCTAGCACACAGGGGCTTCCCCACGACAGGGACAAATCCCTCTCGCACAAAAAAGGGCCGTGAGGTCTCCCCCACGGCCCTGATTCTGGATTCCGGATCCACTCAAAGAAGAACGTGCTTCTTCGAGCGCGGTCTTATTCGACCGTGATGGTTCCGACCATGCCGAGTCCAGCATGGGGTGTACACACGTAGTAGTGCATTCCAGCCTCATCAAACGGCCCGGCAACTCCTCCGCCAAGAGGAAGCGCGAACCCATCTTCGAGTGCCGTTGTGCCCTGCGCATCATAGGTCGCCTGATCGACTTCCACTGCGTTGTGGTTGCCGGCGATCTCGAA
>CAVOCR010000334.1:0-3700 GCA_963694245.1 Myxococcota bacterium | reverse complement strand
TGGGGCTTCACGAGTCCCAGAGGAGGAACCTGCAATACGATCGAGGACGCGGACGGAATGTCCGGATCGGTGGCGTCCAGACAGCGAAGGGCCAGATCCCCTGGCGCGAGTTGGATGGCTTCCTCCGCGGCCCAGGGGGTCGATGTTCCCGCGGCAGCTTCTGAGAGCATCAGAATCAGGTCCCTGGATTGGATGGTGATGGGATGACGCGGGGCGGCCAGTCGCAGCTCTTCCGCTCCTCCCAGGTAGGCAGGGGTCTCCTCGCTCCCCTCTTCCATGGACAGGGATCCCCAGGGAACGACAAAGGGGCGATTCAGCGGGGCGATTCCCCCCCCATGAAGCACCCGAAACAACCGGACATTTCCCGTATGTGCAAGATACAGGGAAGTGGAATTGACGAGAATGGCCGCGGCGGATCCGCGACCCGCGTTCCCTGCCTGTTCCCGTGAGAGCGTCGTGTTGGCCAGCGTGAGCGCCGCTCCAGGTCTCTGTGCCCAGGGGATGTTTCCGTCCGTCAGTGTTTCCCAGAGAGTGTCCACCAGCCGCGCCGTCACGTCCGCTCGTTCCAACAGGGGGCCGTCGAGCAGAAGCGCTGCGAGACCACCGGGAATGGAGCGGATCTCCGCTCCCGCTGAATGTTCGGGTCGGGTTGCGACGCCGCAGCCGGCCGGCAATGGATTGGAGGGGGGGAACTTCATTCGCCCTTGTCATTCCCGGCGAGGACACGAAACACGTCCTCGACGGTCTTGGCGTGTGCTTCCGCCATGCGATCGGCCGAGTCCATGATCGTGGACAGTTCTCTCAGTCGATCCCGCATCTCATTCAACACATTGTCGAGATGAACGGCGGCGTTCCGCGTCGAAGCGTCTGCAGCGAAAGACCGCTGAACGGTGCTCATGCGCTCCCAGATGGAGTTGAGCTCACGGACGACGTCCATGCGGTGTTTCAGATGGTGGCGCCCTGATTTGATCCGGCTTTTCGCCTGCTCGACCATGAAAGCTGCGCTTTGGAGTTGCTTCATCATCGCACGGAAACTCTCGCGGGTGCTGTCGTTCTCGGAAGCGGGGTCCCCCTGGAGTTCTTTCAGCGACTCGATTTCCGACCGCGCGTTCTCCAGGTCGTGGCTGATCTGCTTTCGCAATTCTTCTTCGCGGTGGACTCGTTCCCGTGCGATATGCAGGGCTTTTGTCGCGTCCCTTTTCCATTTTCCAAGGTCCTGGGTGGCGTCGTCGCCCTCATCCTCATCCACCCGGGGGGCCGGGTCGTCTCCCGGGTCCTTTTCTCCCTGTGTCCTTTCGACAAGCGCTGCATTTTCGGTCTGAAGTTCAGCGATCCGTTCAGTCTGCACGCGATGCTCTTTTTCCCAGCGCTCTTGGGCTTCCTCGTGGCTCGCCCTCAGATGTGCCGTGCTCTTCTCCAGGCCTTCGTATCGGTGATGCAACTCAAGCAGGCTTTTGCTCAATTGCGTGATGCGCGTCCCGATACTGACGGGAGGAGGGGGCGGCGGGGGCCTGGCCGGGGCCGTGTCCGCGGGACGATTCTCTGTCCATTCGGGCGTTTTTTCCGCCGGCGACCCCTCGGGGGTGTCCTCGTCCGGGCTGTCGAGGGGGATGGCGTCGTAGACGGGCTCCGAATCCCAGGTGGCGTCTTCGCCCAGGATGTGTTCCAGCAGAGGGCCAAGATCCTCTGCCGCGAGGGGGAGGAGGAGGTGGTGCTCGGGGCGCACGCGCTCGGGAAGGCGTCCGAGCCATTCCTTCAGATCGTTGGCGGCGGCGAGAATCACCAGGGGGATTGCCTGGGTGGAGGGCTCGGTTTTCCAGGTTTCGATGCATTCGATCGCGAGTGGAAGTGCGCCATGAATGAGAATCAGCGCGACCTCATCTTCCTCCACTTTTCGGAGCGCTTCGGCCTCGGACGGCAGGACCAAAACATCAAATCGGTCCGGATGCACGACTTTCTGGATCAATTCCCCATTCTGGGTATCGGGGTCGAGGACGAGAATGATGGGGTTGTTCATCGGACGGGCCTTCGCTGAAGCGAGGATTTTCCATCGTACGAGGAGACGGGGTACCAGAGCAAGGTGTCTGCTCTCCGGAGGGTGGATTCAGGCGGGAATCATCAGGGAGCGGGCAGCGTCTTCTCCGGATGAGATGCTGTCATGGAGTGACACGCCAGCGATGTGATTTCCTGCGAGGGCGATTCCCTGATGCTGTTGGAGTTCCTCCTGAACCTCTTCGATTCGGCGGCGATGTCCGGGCGTGTACTGGGGAATGGCCTGGGCAATTCGGCGGAGATGCATGACCTCCGGGATCGATTTCAGTCCAAGTGCTGTTTCCAGAACGCCCAGAATGTTCTTCCGAATTCTCGCGTCCTCCCATTCCAGAACCTCGGGATGTCGGATGCCGCCGGCGAAACAAGTCAGCGCGACAGCGCCCTTCGGGGCTCGTCCCGGAAAGAGGCTTGAGGAGTGGATGCATCCGAGCAACGCGTCACTCTCTCCCGGAGGGACGAGGAAGCCGAAGCCGTCGGGCGGGGCCTCTGCAAACGCGGTTTCTCGGGCCCCAATCCCCATCAGGACCATGGGTGCGAAGCGAACATTGGAGAGAAATCGCCAGGTCTCGGGGACGATTGGAGCGAGGAGTCGAGCGGCCGCGGGTGCTGGAGTCGCGACCACGACCCTGTCTGCCAGAAGTCGTTCCGGGTTTCCTCCTCCGACCTCTACTTCCCAGCCCCCGGAGGGAACGGGTTGGATCGAGGTGACGGGAGATTGGAGTCGAATGCGGTCGACGCCGAGGTGTTCTGCGACGAGCTGTGGAAGTCTCTCCATCCCGTCTTGAAAACTCCAGGTCGTGGGAGGTGCACTGGCGTTCGCATTTCGTCGGATTCCGCGAAAGAGGCTCCCGTGCTCCTGTACCATCTGGACCAGTTTGGGAAATGCATCGGTGGCGCCGAGATCCTCGGCGCGTGCAGCGTGAATGCCTCCGACGAAAGCGTCGACGAACACGGCTCTCGCTTCGGGTCCGATTCGGCGATCCATGAACTCGGCGAAGGTCGTGTTGTCCGAGATGTCTCCTCGGCCGATGAAGGGCTCGAGGAGGATTCGGAGCCGTCCACGAAGGCTGAGCAATGGGGTTTGAAGGAGCTTTAGAGGATGGGGTTCGACCGCGACGAGCTCCCCGGCGTGGAGAAGAAATCGTTTGCGTGCACCGTCACTCGCGGCGATCGCCTTGTCGGATCCTCCGACGCGATTCAGAAGCGCATCGACCTGGGGTGAGTTTCCGAGCCAGGAGTTGGGCCCGACATCGAAGCGGAAGCCCCATTCAAGATGGGTTCTGATCACGCCGCCGACCTGGGGTTCCGCCTCCAGGACGAGGACATCATGACCGGCTTCGTGGAAGGTGAGCGCCGCAGAAAGTCCGCTGATTCCACCGCCAATGATGAGGGCCCGTGTCATGGAATCGACTCCTGGATCACTCCCAGCGGAAGTCTTTGACTGCGTCCACGAGCGCTTTGGCGTGAGGAACGGGGATGTCCGGGAGAATTCCGTGACCGAGATTGAAGACATGTCCCCGAGGTCCCGCCTCGCGAATGATCTGGTGTGCCTGTTCGGCGATTCGTTCGGGGGCTCCGTAGAGGGCGCATGGATCGAGATTTCCCTGCAGGACGACGTGCTCTCCGAAGAGTGCTCTTGCCTCGGACA
>CAVOCR010000333.1:0-3701 GCA_963694245.1 Myxococcota bacterium | reverse complement strand
GAGGCGTTGGCGGGAACCCGACACTCGCATGACGGATCAGACCGCTCATGTGTTGCCAGAGGGACGAATCGAGATCGGTGCGGGGCTCGTGGGGACACGCCTCGAGAATCTGGGGCTGAGCCTCCCCGTGCGCTATGGCGTCACAGACGAGGTGGAGGTGTCCTCGAATGTCGGGCACCTCGCGCTTGGGATCCTGAATGTACAGGCAGAATGGGCGTTTTATGAGCGGAAGAATGTCGCTTTCGCCCTCCGGGGAGGGGTGTCGTGGCTCAACCCGGAGTTCTTCTGGTGGATTCCCACAGATTGGCGAGACGCGCTTGCGGACGTCGTGGAGATCGTGCTGGTACCCGTCGAGTTCATGGCCACATTGCCAGTGACGAGCCATCTCGATACGACACTGACACTTGGCTATACCCACGCTGCTGCTCTCGGGAACGTCCGCGTGGATTCGGCGCACGCGGAGGGGCAGTTCGGGACGCGCGATCTGAGCGTGGGCGCATCGTTCACCTACATCTTGAGCCCGTGGATTGCAGTGAACCTGGGGGCGAAGATTCCACTCTGGGCCGCTTCTCATGTGAATGCTCTGGGTGAGAGTGAGCTCGCGCCGGGTGTGGTGCTGGGGGTGGTGACGAATGAGCTCATCGAGCATGACATTTCCGGGCTCTACACCGTGGAACTCTCGGTGATGGCGATGCGGGGTGACGCCTGGTTGCGAGCGGGGTTGATTCAGAATTATCGCTTCATCACTGGAACGGTCCCGTTTCCAATCCCGTCAGTGGACGCGGCGTGGAGGTTCTAGCATGAGGAATGCAGCGGCTGGTGTGTGGATGGGGGTGGTCTTCTGGTCTGTGGCCGGTTGCACCGGAGGATTTGAGCCCGTGTCCTGGGAACCCGTGGATGCGGAAGGGATTCGAGACTCCTTCGAGCTTCCGACGGGAATTGTCGGTCCGGAGACTCTCGAGGCAGCGATCGGATACGCAGAAACACTCGGATTGTTCATCGGTGCGGTGAATCACGGTCTGACCCCGGCTGAGACGGAATCGTCGAATGGGGTCGTGAATGGCGAACTCGCGGTGATCGAAGGTGCACTCGTGACAGGGACCAACGCGTATCTGAAGATCAGTTGCCCTGGAGAAGATTCAGAGAACCCTGTTGTTGATTTCAGTCATGGCCACATTCGTCTCGATTCCTCCTCTTTGACGGCGGTTCAGGAGGGGCGTGCGCTACCGCAATGGGATTTGAACGGTCATGGTCTGTTGAACTTCGTGTCATGCGATTTGAACGCGGTGGTCTTTTCGGGTGTCAGTCCCTTCTTTGTCGACACCGACAACGCCTCGTTGGTGATTCAAATGGCGATGAGCGCGACGACGGGGGATGTCTCGAGCACAGTGGACATTGCGTTGATCATGGAAAACGGAGGCATTGCCTTCTCCTTTCCGGATGCACTGGGTGACAACGTCTCCGTCAGTTATCTGGAGACCGGGGAAGGGCTGGTTTTCTCAGTGAAGGGGACGAATGGGGCGTATTCGTGCCTGGTGGCAGGCGGCGGAGTCGAGTGCAGTGATCCGGAAGGTCGTACGTTCTCGTTGGGGGAGGTCGGCAGCTAGCGTGCGATTCGCGCGAGCGCGAGTCGATTTCCACCCTGGAGTCCGACCATGCTCAGCCAGATGTCCCGCGTCTTTTCCTGTCCAGGCATCAGACGAATGACGCCATAATCCAATGAAGTGGGGAGCATGGATTTCTTGAACTTGGCAACCTCCATCCATTTGTCGCCATCCACGGATGCCCACACCCGTGCGTGGTTGTCGTATCCCTTTCCCACGGATTCGACTCCAGTCGTGATGATGCGTGTACCTGCAGCGGTGATCGCGGCAGAATGAGCAGGTCCGTGGATTTCCTTGAGAAGGTCGACCTTGGTCGCATCGCGATTCATGCGGCAGATGGTGTTGGTGGCCTTGGGACCTTTGTCACGGCCTGCGTCTGTTCCCCAGTAGATGTATTCCTTGTCAAAGATCAGCTGGACGGCTCGCCAGGTCTGACTCCCCTTTCCCATCAGCTCGAATCGCTGGCCGCCGTCCTCGCTCATGACGATGAAAGATTCGTCGTCGTTGTCTCCGGTGCCCATCCAGATGTTTCCTGTGCTGGGATCCACCTGCATGAAGTGAATGTGGCGAACAGTTCCCGGGGCGATTTCGTAGACGCGCTTGAAGTTTTTTCCGTCCTCGTCGGAACGATACACACGGACCCCCATGCTGCGGTCCGCATTGTCCATGTATTCGCCGTAATAGACTCGGCCTTCCCCGTCCACACACATGCCGTTGGCTGCGGTGTGGGTTCCTGCGCGGAAGAGGTGTGTTCGTGTCCAGCTGCGTCCGGCATCTGCGGTTCGGTAGAGCGCCTGATGGGTCGCGACCACGAGGGTTCCGCTGGGGAGCATGAGGGCCGCGTAGACGCGCTTTCGAAGTGCAGCCGAGAGCACGGGGATCATGCTCATGAGCTTGTCGGTCGGAATGATCGGAAGGCTGCCCATGGGTCGGATGCGTCCGTCGATGATGCGCTGCTGTCCCATGGTGTACCCCTTGGAAATCAGCACCCCATTTTCATCGACTTCATGGCCCCGGAGTCCCCTGAACTCCTCCCGGATTTCGAGCTGCATCGCCACCCTTTTGGTTGATGGATTCAGCATAGCAGATGCGTACGTTTCTGGCGTGAAATTGCGTCAGAACGCGTCGAAAACTGTTTCAGTGCTCGGCCATGAACGCACGGAACCTTGATTTTCGAGGCCATGGGATGATCCTATGTCCCTGTCCAACCAAAGGAACTCCCGTGCCCGAGAGCGTAGATCTGGCCATCATCGGTCCCGTACCTCCTCCCCATGGAGGTGTCGCGGTGCATGTGGAGCGATTTCTGCCGTTTCTCGATGCAGCAGGAATTCGATGGAAGCTCTACAACCCCTCTGGACCCACCTCCGAGAGTCCTCGGATCGTATCGGTCGCTCGGGGCCGTGCGCTCTGGTTTGCACGCTATCTTCTGACAGGTTCGGAACAGACGATTCATCTCCACGCCTCCCATTGGACTGCGTGGGCCGCCATCGCCTGGTGGTCCCAGGTGCGGGGAAAGCGGGTGGTCTTGAGTGTTCACAGCGCGGTCTCCCGTGTCTTTCGGGGAAGTGCACTCCGCCGGAGACTGGCGAGTCGGGGGCTCCGGTGCGCGTCTGCGATCATCGCTGTGAACGAGGACATTCGAACAGAGCTGCTCGCGTGTGGTGTGGACCCGGCACTCATCCACGTGGTTGAGCCGTTCATTCCCCCTCCATGGGGTGTTCCCGGCGAGGGGGTTTCCGCGGAAGCGGTTGAGTTTTGTGCGCGTCATTCGCCGGTCCTCCTGGCGACAGGAGGAGCGGTCCTGGATGAGGGAGTGGATGTCTATGGGATGGACATGGCGCTGGATCTTGTGGAGCGCCTCCGTGAGATTCATCCTCGAATCGGTCTCCTCTGGTACCTCCTGAGGCCGCTTCATCGTGATCGCGTGCATGAAGCGCAGTTTCTCGAGAGGACGAAAGGGGAGCCCCTTCAACACCATGTGCACGTGGAGCCCGCGAAAGGTCCCATGTACAACGCCTACAAGCTGGTGGATGGAGTCATCCGTCCCACCTCCACGGATGGAGACCCGTTGACTGTTCGGGAGGCCCATGCGGCTGG
>CAVOCR010000332.1:0-3706 GCA_963694245.1 Myxococcota bacterium | reverse complement strand
CCCCATTGGATTGAGCAGATGCTGGACCGCTCCCAGGGTCTGCCACGTCACCTGGAGGAACTGCTACGCCTTCTCATTCAACGGGCGGTTCTCCGTCCCATCACCAATGGCGGCTGGAGCCTCGACACCGCACGGCTCACCGCCCGCCCCCTCCCCGCGACTCTCGCGGAGGTCGCTGAAGAACGCATCGAGAACCTCGACACTCCGGAACGCGACACGCTGAATGCCGCCGCGACCCTCGGCCCACGATTCTGGGAGCGGGGCATCCTCTCGATACTTCGCGCCGACACGCACGATGAGAGTTCCTGGGAGGATGACCTCAACTGCCCGGTCGCCACACGTCTGAAAGCGAGCATTCGCATGCTGACCGACATGGACATGATCTGGACGACACCGGGAACCACGCTTCTCGGCGAACAGGAGTACCGCTTCGTGGCAGCCGCAGAGCGCGACGCGCTTCTGGAGGCGCTCACTCCCGAGCGCCGCGCCTGGCTCGCGCGCCTTGCAGCGCAATGGATGATCGGAGCCAAAGCCGCGGAGCCCATGGCCTGGCAGCTCGCGATCGCCGATCGATTCCTCGAAAGCGGAGCCCGCGCCGGCGGAGGACGCCATTTGAGAAAAGCCGCGGATCTGGCCGCGAGCGCAGATGACCATGAGCGCGCCGTCGAACTCTATGAGAAGACTCTGGAGCTTCTGGACAACGATCAATCGGAGCTCCTGCATTCCACCCACATGGCGCTCGCCGACGTGCTCCGTATCCAGGGACACTTCACCCAGGCCGAAATCTCGTATCGGGCGGCGCATCGCCATGCTCGAATCACCGAATCCCGTGCGGATGTCGGCGACGCATTGGCGCGTATCGGCAAGATCCGACGGGATCAGGGGCGCTCCACCGAAGCAGAGACCTATTTCAAGCGCGCCCTCGCCCTCCACGACGAATCGGCAAACCTGGCGGGCATCGCGGCGGTGAAAGAGGACATCGGAAAGCTTCACTGGCATCGGGGAGACACGGATGCCTTCCTGGAGGGAGATCGCTGGTTTCAAGAGAGCATGCACCTCCACCGAGAACTCGGGGACGAGGCGAGTGTCGCACGCTGCCTGTATGACCTCGGCGTCATGGCCCTGCATCGACGAGCCCTGAAAGTAGCAGTCGAACACCATATGGAGTCCCTCCGAATCCGCCGACGCATCGGCGATCGCCACGGGGAGGTTCTCTCAATGAACGGACTTGCCGGAGTGCACCTCGAAGAAGGCGATTCCGATGCCGCCATGCCGCTCTTTCTCGCGGCCAGAAAGCTCGCACGTACCATCGGGGACCAGACATTGCACGCCATGGTCGTCGCGAATCTCGGAGAGGCACACCACCGGATCGGACACATTCCCGAGGCCCTCCAATTCCATGAAGAGGCTGAACTCCTCGCGCGCGAGCTTCACCACGCACGTATTCTGGCGTGTACTCTCTCGAATCACGCACAAACCCTCCTCGTGCATGGCGATTTCGAACAGGCCACGAGGCGTTGCAATGAGGCCCTGGACCTGGCGCAGGAAGCCGAGCACCGTGGCATTCAGGCGCTCGCCCTCACTGTCCGGGCCGAGATTCGGATTCAGCAGATGGACGCGAAGGACACCCGACAAGCCGCCGAAGTCGCGCACGCCGCCGAAGATCTGACGCATGCGGAAGCGCTCTTTCTCGACATGGGCAACCTCCTCGATCTTCCCCGCGTGCTGGAAAGCCGTGCGCGCCTCTGCGATCTGACGGAAATGGCGGAAGAAGCAAAGGAGCATCGAGCACGAGTGGAGCGACTCCGCCACAACCCTCAGGAGTCAGTCGGGGGCGTGTGATTCCGAAGGAATGACCCCAGACTCCTCCATTCGAAGTCGGACGGCATTCGGGGTTCGGCCCAGCTCCTGAGCGAGCTCTTCGGGACTCATCCCGGCCGAAGAGCCCTCCACAAGCAACGCATCGGCCTCCACCGACCACCGTTTGAACGCATTGCATGGACGCGTCCCACCGGGCCTCTTCAAATGACTGCGGGCTTCCCGAAACGCGCCAAACCAATCATTCAAGTCGTCGCCATGAATCCCGACTTCCCCGCCCTCTCCGTCCCGAATCGTCCCCGACACCGCCCCTTCGACGATGCATACTTCGAGTTCACCGCGACCACTCGCCAGACTCCATCGAAGCGTTCGACATTCACGTACATGCATCCCCAGACCTCCCTGTTGAGATGAGGAAGCACTCGGACGCATGCCTTCCCGCGATGCGCATTTTCAGAAGAAGGGTTCACTCCGCCGGTGGAGCGCGGCGCAATCGGGCCAGAACGGGCAGATGGTCGGACAGGGGACCGACATCCGGGACACCCACTTCACCCGGGACCCAGCCATTCCCCGCGAACAGGTAATCGAGGCGCCGGGTCGGTGCATGAGCGGGGAACGTCACGGGGCGAGGAGGATCCCCCTCCCCGAGGACCTCCTGAAGATCCGTGCGATTCCAGAAGAGATCCATCGTCGTATCGTCTCGGAAATCGATCTCGGGCTCGTCTACAAATCCATGACGCTTCGTGACCTTCGGCGGGAGCGCGTTGAAATCCCCGAGCAGGATCTGCGCCTCCGGCACCTTCTCTCCAAGGAGGTCCGTCATGAGGGCGGCCTGTCGCATCCTATTGATGGGATCGAAGGCCTCGAGGTGGATGTTGAGCAGCGGCACACGCTCACCGCCCACCTCGATTTCCACCGTTTGAATGACCCGATTCAGATAGAAGAGGTTGTACCACGCCGGCTGGGAAGCGGGCTGTGGAAGCATGTGCCGTACATTTTCGTGGATCGGGTGCCGACTCAACACACACTGACCGCTCTTCATCCTGCCAAAATGCCGAGAGGCCGGCCAATAGGGCCACGGCACATGGTTCTGCTGCCAGGTGACAACGCACGCGCCATGGCCCCACCCGAGACGACCGGCGAGATACGCAGCCTGATCGATTCCATGAGAGCGATGGCTGTCGAAATCCACCTCCTGCAACGCCACGATGTCGAGGTTCAACGCCGCGATGGCATCTCCAATGCGGTCCAGATTTCTGAGGATGTGTTCACGCGTCCAGGGACCGGCCTCGTCCCCCTCGGGTCCTCGCCCGTAGGCGATGTTCCATGACAACACGCCGAGTTCGTCTGGCGAACCCACCGCTTCCGCATCCCCGGACCAGTCCAGCACGGGGAGGCGTTGCACAGGTGCCGCGTCATGACGGCCCGCGCTGGCCCATGCCAAGCCCACCACGACGCCACCGACGATCATGCCCAGAACCCAGCCCATCATTCGCACCACCGCATGCATGAGACTCCTTGGATGCCCTGCAGCATACGCCGTGACCGCATCCGCGCCAAGGCTCGCAGCACCACTCACCCATTTCCAACGCCCCCCGACTCGATTCGTCTTCGAGAATCCCGGGCCCTCCAACCTCACGGCGGGAAGAGGCGGAGAGACAGCGGACCCGCTCCGGGCGATTGAATCCCCCCGAGGCATGCGCTACGGTCGGACACGCATCCGCTGGAGGTTCTCATGCGTCTGACGTCGGCGTTCGCCACCCCATGTCTTCTGTTCCTGCTTGGAAGTGCATGCACCTCATCACAGGACACTGAACGGGCGCCAGACCCCTCGCCTCCCACCTCGGGAGAGAGCGCGGCCCCCCCATCGACCCAGCTTCCCCCGTCC
>CAVOCR010000331.1:0-3711 GCA_963694245.1 Myxococcota bacterium | reverse complement strand
CGGCCCCTTCATGCTCCTGATGAGTCTCTTCGGGACCACCATGACCGCGTTCGCCCTCGTCGGGAGCACGGGCAAGGCCTACGTGCTGGGGATCGGGGTGTTCGGACTCATGGCGTCCTGGGCCGCCATCGTGCACCCCGCCATGTTTCATTTCGTCGGCACACGGGTCTGGGAGCTCGGAAGCCGTCTGGGACATGTCACCCAGGTCCAGCTCTTCCGGGACCGTTTTGAGAGCCCACTTCTCGGCGCGATTCTCTTCCCCATTCTTGTTGGACTCGTCATCCCCTACCTCCTCATCGGCATCCTCGGTGCGGGAGTCACGGTCGCCGCCGTCACCAAAGGGGCGGTCTCTCCGGCGCTCACGGGAGGCGTCGTGTGCCTGGTCGTGTTGACCTATGTCTTCTTTGGGGGCATCCGGGCGGCAACCTTCGCGAACACCTTTCAAACCCTCGTCTTTCTCGCCGTGGGCGTCCTGACGTTCTTCACCATCGCCGACGCCCTGGGGGGAGCCGAGGCCGCCACTGCGCGCACGGCAGCGTTCCGCCCCGAACTGCTGAGCCGGGGAGACCTCATCAGCCAACCCCATTTCCTCTCCTATGGACTCGTCGGAATGTCGGTCGGCATGTTTCCCCATCTCTTCCAGCACTGGTTGACCGCGCGATCCCGGGAGACGTTCCGCCTCTCCATCATCTGGCACCCCATCCTCGTGATGCTCGTATGGCTCCCCTGCGTGATGATGGGCGTATGGGCCGCGGGACTTCATGCGAGCGGGGAATTGACGCTTCCGCCGCACAAGGCAAACGCTGTGCTGGGGATCATGGTCGCGCATTTCACCGGTCCCTGGATGAGCGGCGTCCTGACCGCAGGGATCCTCGCGGCCATCATGAGTTCGCTCGATTCACAATTCCTCGCTCTCGGGACGATGTTCACCGAAGACATCATGAACCGCGGCGACCGGGAACTCCCGGAGGAGCGGAAGATCTGGATGGCCCGCGCCTTCATCACGGCCCTCGTCGTGGGGACGTGGCTCCTCTCGCTGATCACGACGCGGGGCATTTTCGACCTCGGCGTCTGGTGCTTCAGCGGCTTCAGTGGCCTCACACCGCTTGTCATCGCCGCGCTGTATTGGAAACGGGCCACGAAAGTCGGCGCCATTGCCTGTGTCCTCGCGACGGCGATCTCGTGGACCGCCCTCTTTGTCGCATCGCACCAGCCCGGCGCCCATGAAGGCGGAGAGTTCCTGGTCGCCGGAGTCATGCCCGTGACGTGGATCTTCGGGAGTTCCGCGCTCGCGCTCGTGCTGGGATCCCTGATGAGCCAGCCGCCGAGCGAAGAGACGATCGGGCGCTACTTTCCTGAACAGGGGACCGTGTCATGACCGCCCCTGATCTGGACGCCCACGTCCGACACATCATTCAGCACCATTTCAGCCCTGAGACGGGCACGCCCTTCTGGTTGCGCTGGGAGGAGACGCAAGGCTGGTCCCCACGGGATCACATCCATGGATTTGCGGACCTGCATCGGATGGGCCATTTCGACAAGGCAGCGCTCAGGGACGCGCCGCATTCGGATTGGACACCCATGGCCTGTGTCGGACGCCCCTTTCATGTGTTCGAGACCGGCGGCACGACGGGAATGCCGACCCAACGCCTCAGCTGGGACGATCACCGTATCGACTACGAGCACTTCTCGGACAGACTTCCTGCGGACGTGTTCCCCCATCACGCGAACTGGTTGATTCTCGGGCCCACGGGACCCCGACGCCTGCGCTTGACGATGGAGCATCTGGCCCATCACCGCGGAGGATGCGCCTACCACGTGGATCTCGACCCCCGATGGGTCCGGAAATGCGCCGAGGACGGTCGCCACGGGGTGGTCGCGAGCTACCGGGAACACGTCGTGGACCAGGCCGTGACCTTGCTGGAGAATCGCGCCATCACCTGCATCTTCACCACGCCTCCGCTTCTGGAAGCGCTGGGGCAGCGCATCTCGCTCACCCACCGGGGACTCCGGGGGATCCTGCTGGGCGGAACGTCGATGACGCCCCAGGTGCTGCGGTTTCTCTCCGAAGAGGTCCTCGACGGGATCCCCATCGTCCCCGTCTACGGCAACACGCTGATGGGACTCGCCGCGAGCGCTCCGATCAGCGCAGACAATGGATACGAAGCGGTCTATCACGCCCCCCAGCCCCGAGCCGTCCTTCGCATCGTGGATGAAGCCGGCGAGCTGGTCCCCCACGGAAGCCGGGGACGCGTCGAATTGACCACGCTGACCGAAGAGCTCTTCCTCCCGCGCCTCCTGGAGAGAGACGACGCCATCCGGCGACCGGCCACCGCGGATTGCCCCTGGGATGGAGTCGCGGATGTCCGCCCCCTGGCAAACGCGGATGGACCGGCCACGGAAGGAGTCTACTGATGAACTCCACGCACATCCCGGTCCTGCGCCATGGCACTCCCTACCGGAGTCTGGAGCAGCATTTCGTCTCGGATTGCAGGACGGGGGAACCTCTGGCGACCGTCAGCATGGCGAACACAGGCATGATTCGGGAGGACCTCGGCGCGACGGATCCCGGCTCGAGAGCCCTCCGAATGCTCGGGGTCGATGGCGTCATCGCCATCGCAAAAGACGCGGCGCGCCGCTTCCTCCAGGACGAACTGCCCATCGATGAGGCGACCCAGCACGGCCCAGAGGAGCATCTCCGGATGCTCTCCGCGACCACCGGCCTTCCTCTCACGCTCTGCCGCGGGCACCTCGCCAAGATCCATCACGTCCTGACCCATCTCGGCGACATCCATGATGGTCTGACGCGAGGTCTCGGGCGCGAGGTCCTGGGACGGGGTCAGGGCAGCGAACGGGGGACCACCGTATCCTTCGTCCCCGAATGCAGGCGACTCGGCGTCGTGCTTCCCAGCAACTCCCCAGGGGTGCATGCCCTCTGGATCCCAGCGCTTGCCATGCTCACATCCGTCGCGCTCAAGCCGGGAAGCAACGAGCCCTGGACCGCATTGCGAATTCTGCAGGCCCTTCTTGCCGCAGGTCTTCCCCCCGAAGCCGTCGGGCATTATCCCTGTGATCACGGAGGCGCCATCGCGCTCCTGGAATCCGCGGACCGGGGCATGATCTTTGGTGACAGGCGCGCCACGGCACCCTGGGATCACCGCTCGAAGGTGGAGGTGCATGGCCCCGGATTGAGCAAGATCCTCCTCGGTGCGGAAGCGACGGCGCGCTGGGAGGAGCATGCCGACTGGATCGTCGAATCCATGCTCGCCGGGGGGGGAAGAAGCTGCATCAACGCGAGCAGTCTGCTCGTCGACCGAAACGGAAGGGAAATCGCCCAGGGACTCGCAAGCCGGGTGGCAGACATCCAGTTGCGCGGGCTCGACGATCCGGAGGCCGTGCTCGCCGGGTTCCCCAGCGCGGAGGCCGCCGAGCGCCTGCATGCCCGGATCCAGGAACTCCTCTCCATCCCGGGCGCCGAAGATCTGACGTCACCCCTCCGAAATGGAGAGGGAATCCAGCAAGAGGAAGGGATGACGGCTCTCCTCCCACGGGTCGTCCACATCACGGATCCTGACCACCCACTCGCCCGCAGCGAGTTCCCCTTTCCCTTCCTCGCCGTGACAGAAGCTTCGAAGGACTGGGGAAGCACGGAACGAATGCGGTGGATCGGCCCCACCCTGGCGCTGACCGCGGTCACAGAGGACCGCGTGC
>CAVOCR010000330.1:0-3713 GCA_963694245.1 Myxococcota bacterium | reverse complement strand
AGACGCCCGGACCATGGTCGGCCCGCCAATGTCGATCTGCTCAACCGCCTCGGCCACGGTCACCCCAGCCTCGGCTACCGTTCGCTCAAATGGATAGAGATTCACCACCACCAGATCGATTCCAGCGATCCCGTGCGTCCGCATCTCCTCCTGATCTCCCGCGTGATCCCGACGGGAAAGAATGCCCCCGTGTACCTTGGGATGCAGAGTCTTCACACGCCCATTCATCATCTCAGGAGAGCCGGTCAGTTCGGAGACATCCCGAACCTCCAGTCCCGCTTCACGCAGGACACGGGCGGTCCCACCGGTACTTATCAGCTCCACTCCCGCTGCGCTCAATCGTGCAGCGAAGGTCTGAATTCCATCTTTGTCTGAAACGCTCAGCAGGGCTCGCTCAATCCGCATGCCGTCCTCCACCAGAAGGGGGTTTGGGGCAGGCGTAACACGCGCTCCAAAGCGATTGCAACGGACCGGGACGGCACCGTTGCGGAAACTGCATTTGGTTTGAAACCGCGCCCTCAAGACCCCAGAGGATCAGGCGCAATCAGGACGCAAAATCGCTACGAAAGACTAGCTGGCCGTGGTCGCAGTGGGATCGTCGTTGATGGACGCTTCCCGAAGTCGCTCGAGGCCCTTGGCTTCGACCTGCCGAATCCGCTCACGCGTGAGATTGAGGATCTCACCAATTTCCTCCAGGGTGACCCCGCCACGATCCGCGACATCCAATGCGCAGGTCTCGGGAAGTTCCTGAAGGTCCGTGTCCGGAAAGTTCAACTTGATCGACCCCGTGTCCTCATTCACTTCCAGATACAGGTGATGCCTGCAGGAAACGAAAGGACAGGGCCTCGGCATGTCGAGGCAATCGGACCGCAGACGCGGGCGGTCGTAATCAAAGATGTCCGTGAGCTCCGCGCCTTGAATCAACTCTTCCCGGGTCAACTGCCGCATCGGAATCGTCCGCGATCGGCGGCGTCCTTTTCGGCGTTCTCCCGAACCCCTGGAGGGGCGAGTTGTGATGGACGGATCCAACGGGGTGTCTACTGGTTCCGCAACCGCTGCGTGAATCGATGACGACGACACATGGGTCGTATCCGTCACCGATACGCGGCTCCCGTCCTGACGGGTCCCCGTACGAGGGGTTGAAAACGGAACCGCGAAGCGTATGTCCTTGTCCCTTGGATCCACGTGGGAACCTCTTGCGGTCGGCGTTCGTCTCGTGCCTCAGCGAAAAGCATGCTGAGAGTGAAACAAAGTTAAATCTTCTTTCGCTCTTTTAAGGATTTATGTACGCCCCCTGGATCCGTGTCAAAAAAACTCCCTATTTTTTTTCACAAGGATTTCAGTGATCTCCATCCAGGATCACCAAAGGCACCCGCTTCTCCTCCACCAAAAGCGAGATCACGCCGGTCTTTCCGGACTTCACGCTTCGCACATGGGCCACTCGAGCCGCTCCAGCGGGATCGACCCCAATGCCCAGTACCTGCACAGCCGTATCCTTCCCCGCACGCAACAAATGGGTTCGCGCCTTCGTCGAGAAGTCCCGATCCCAATCCACCACGCTCCCGCTCTCCAATTCACCATCTCGAATGGAAAGCGTTCGAAAACCGACGGAATCAAGAGAAACCGAGCACGTCTTGCCAATCAAATTGCTCCAAAGAGGTGCAGAACGCTTCTTTTCGACCGGTCTGGCGACAGGCGCCGCCAAAGCGACCACCGGCTGGGCTCGAGACGCGGGATTTTTCAATTGCCGGGCTTGAATCGGGGCATCCCGAACCGGATTCACTCGCTCGACGGCCGCTTCAGGAGCCGTCACGACCGCTTCATTTTCTGGCGCGTCGATGGGGAGAATCGCGGTCGCGACCAATCCCTTCTCCGAGGCGTCATCCACGAGGGGATCCGCCACCATCGGGGGAGCCATCCCAGCCCCATCGCCACCCGGAGTCGACGTGATCCAGGCCCACGTCCCCGCGAGTCCGACTACAAAGCTCCCACCAAAGAGGAGCACACCCAGGAGTGCACGAGTTGCCACGTGATCCCTCCACAGTCCGCGTATGCGGCGCGTTGCATTGTTGGCGGAGGCTCCCTGGATCGACGCGAACGCCGCAGGTCGTGAGCCCCGCAGTCGGCCTGAAATCCCTCGGCGCGACTTGCCTGTGATTCTATCTGGCGATCCTGCCATTGCAACCGGTCCGGTCCCCTTTTTGAGGGGTTCGCATCACCGATCCACATCGAAGGAGATCCCGGGGTGGATCGCGGGAATGAAGAGACGCCTCTCCGCGTTGTCTGAGAGAGGACATTCTGCTATTCAAACGGGTGGGAGATGTAGTGAGAGCCTCCCCTTTACCACGCCGGAGAAAGACATGAACCGCTTCGTAGAATCCAGCCTCATCGCCGCAACAGCCCTCGTCCTTCTGGGAGTGCTCGCGTTTCCGGCGATGGCGGATGAGAAGAAGGACAAGAACGCTGCGTACGCAATCGCGTTGGATTCAGGAGCAGTGGCCGTCGGAAAAGACGGAAAACTGACTCTCGCGATCACCGCGGGGAAAGGCTACAAATGGAACAAGCAGTTCCCGGCCTCGTTCAAGATCACCACGACCGGCGAGGCTGCGAACGTTGCGAACAAGGACTTCCGTGCGCCGGCGTTCAAGACCGAAGGCAAGACAACGGCGGTTCAGGTTCCGATCGCGGGTGCTTCATCAGGGCAGACCACTCTCGAAGGCAAGGTCCGCTTCAGCGTCTGCAATGAAGAAGCGTGTATCGTGAAGAGCGAAACCGTCCGCGCCACCATTCAGGTGGACTGAGCGGGCACCGCGTCGCAAGACGCCTGGGAGGGACATGGACGCGGGAGAGACCCTCCGGGAGATGGGAGATTCAATTCGGGATGAGTTCACCCGCAACAAGCGAGTGCTCACATTCCAGGAGTGGTTCACGCTCCTGACGGAAAATCCCCGCCGCCACGCACGCAACGCGCCGCAATATCTCCTCGACACCCTCGAATACCACGGACGAAGTGAGGTCATGGTGCTGGGCCAGCCGGCCACGCGTTGGAATCTCTTTGACTGTCCCTTCGACAACGGCCAGGACCCGCTCATTGGTCAGGAGCGCGTTCAGGAATCCCTCGTGCGCGTCATCGAGAAGTTCGCCCGCAATGGACGCGTCACTCAATTGTGCATGCTTCATGGACCCAACGGCTCCGCCAAGTCGTCCTTCATTCGATGCCTGCAACGTGGCCTGGAGCACTACTCCCGCTGCGACGAAGGGGCGATGTATACCTTCAACTGGGTCTTTCCACGCGAATCCACCCAGAAGACGCGGGTCGGATTCGGAGACGAGGGCCCGGCCGGACAGGACCTCACGTCGTTTGCCAATCTCGAACTGGACGAACTGGACTCCTGCATCGCGAGCGATCTGCGAGACCACCCCATCCTCCTCATTCCCCAGGGCAGACGCGCAGACGTTCTCGGAGAATGCCTGGGCGAGGAGGACGACAACTTTCGTCTCAGCGAACACATTCTGCATGGCGACCTCTCGCCTCGCTCCCGACAGATCGCGGACGCCCTTCTGACCGCCTACCACGGAGACTTCTCGAGAATGCTCCGACACGTGCAGGTGGAACGCCTCTACATCTCTCCTCGCTACCGGAGGGCCGCTGTCACCGTGGAGCCTCAGATGCACGTCGACGCGGCGGTCCAACAAATCACGGCGGACCGCAG
>CAVOCR010000329.1:0-3731 GCA_963694245.1 Myxococcota bacterium | reverse complement strand
GCGGGATTTCTGGATCTGAAGACGTTGATCACGCACGCGGAAAAGTACGCCGGTCGGACGGTCAAGATCGAGGCGAACGTCAGCTCCGTCTGCAAGAAGAAGGGCTGCTGGATGATCATCGCGGATGCGGCCATTCCCAATCAGCAGATTCGAGTGAAGATGAAGGACTACGGGTTCTTTGTGCCGCTTGATTGTGATGGGAAGCGCGCCATCGTCGAAGGTGTTTTCAGCGTGACCATCCTGGGCGAGAAGATGGCGAAGCACTACGCCGACGATGCGGGAAAGGACTCTTCGGGGGTCAAGGGCGCTCGGATGGAAATGAGTCTGCTCGCCAACGCGATCGACATCCTCGAATAGGGCGTCTCAGCCTGTGGGAGTGCTGATGCACTCTCCATCAGTGCACGCATCCTCCGTATCGCTGTTGCCATCATCGCACGGTGCGCCGGTCGCCACACACGCTCCTGCCTGACACTCGGGCGAATCACTGCATGTCGACGGATCCACACAGCCGCTGCCGTCGGGCAGGTCGCTTGTGATTTCAGTCGGCGCACCCACCGTGTCGAGGGCGCAGTTCGTGGTGCAGGGGTTTCCGTCCTCGAATTTCTCCGTGTAGACGCAGCCGAGAGAGGTGCACCAGCCGTCATCGCAGGGATCTTCCGGAGTGCAGTCGAGGGCATTCCCCGTGCAGGCACCCGCGAGGCAGACATCCTCGAGGGTGCAGGCGTCGTCATCATCGCATGCGATGCCCTCGTTGGTGTTGGCGTGGGTGCAGGTCCCTTCGCTGCATGCGTCCAGGGTGCAGGCGTTGTTGTCATCACAGTCGAGCGTCGTGCCGAGGCAGGCTCCGAACAGACAGATGTCGTTCGTTGTACAGGCGTTTCCATCGGAGCACGCGGTGCCTTCCGGATAGTTCTCTTGAATTTCAATGGCATCGCCGGAGAGATCCACCGCGCAGTCGGCTGTGCAGGGGTCTCCATCGTCGAAGAGGCTCGTGCCGGTGCAGATGCCCTGGATGCATTCAGGTTTTTCGGTGCAGGGGTCGTTGTCCGTGCAGAGCGTTCCGTCTGCGAGCGGTGACCAGCCCGAGTCATCGCGGCTGGCGGAGCACATTTCACACGGATTCGTGGGGCTGATGGTTCCGTCAGCCCAGCAGGAACCATCGATGGCACATCCCGTCAGGACGACCAGCACCTCTACCGGCTGCCCGGAGAGGACGGAGCAGTTCAGGGTGCAGTCGAGGCCATCCGTGTACACGGGTGTGCCGGCGCAGACTCCTTCCGTGCAGAGGTCGTCGGTGGTGCAGGCGAGACCATCGTTGCAGGGTTCCCCCTCGGCGGTGCAGGCCACAGTGCCGCCTCCGTCTTCTCCACCCTCCTCAGAGGTGTCGTCGGTCACATCCGACTCATCGGAATCGTCCTCGACGGTGTCATGGGGCGTGGTGATGAGCCCGTCCTGGGTATCATAACCCTCGGTTCCGTCATCGGGATCGCATGCGCTCATGAACAGGGCGAGGGTCAGGGCGAGTGCGAGAGAGGTGCTGGGGGACGCTTCCATGAATGCTATGCTCCGTAAGTGGACTCATGCTGCAAGAACCGGAGTTCGGGGTCAAGAAGGCTCCCGTGGATTGATCGCATCCGGTTGGACGAAGTATGGTGGTCTACATGCGTATCCCCTTCTGGCTCATAGCATCCGGTGTCGTCCTTGGCCTTGTGGCTGGGTTGTGGTTCCGAGAGGCCAGGCTGGAGGAGGGTGAATCCACGGGTCTCGTGTTGCCCGTCGTCGACGGCGCGGAGGACGCAGCGCTCCTGGAGGATGAGGCCAACACCGTGGCCGTGTTCGACTCCGTGTCGCCCAGCGTCGTGAACATCGAAAGCAGCGTGGGCATCCGCGAGGGATACTCTTTCAACGTCACAAAGATGCGGAAGGGCGTCGGGACCGGGTTCGTCTGGGATGCTGAGGGCCATGTGGTGACCAACGCGCACGTCGTCTCCGGTGCGTCCGAATTTCTGGTCAGTTTCGCGAATGGGCGCTCGTATGTGGCGGGCGTGGTGGGGGTCGATGCATCGAAGGATCTCGCCGTGCTTCGGCTGCACGAGCCGAACCCCAACGCTCGCGCAGTGCCCCGGGGTCGTAGCAGTGGGCTTCGCGTCGGACAGAAGGTGCTCGCGATCGGGAATCCGTTTGGTCTGGACCAGACCCTCACCGTAGGCGTGGTCAGCGCCATGGATCGGGAGATCGAGGCGGCCAACGGGCGGACCATCACGGGCGTCATTCAGACCGATGCCGCGATCAATCCAGGGAATTCAGGCGGGCCGCTTCTGGATTCACAAGGGCGATTGATCGGCATCAATTCCGCGATTCTCAGCCCGAGCGGGAGCAGCGCTGGCATTGGGTTTGCGGTGCCAGTCGACATGGTGATGCGCGTCGTCCCGGATCTGATCATCCACGGCGAGGCACTCCGGGCCGGGCTGGGGGTTCGCATTCTCAGTGACCAGCTCTCGGCAAGGCATGGGATCGAGGGGGTTGTGATCGCGTCTGTTCCTCGGGGATCAAAGGCGGAGAAGGCAGGGCTGCAGGGGCTTCGGCGTTCTCCTCGGGGGGCGACGGTGCTAGGCGATGTGGTCGTGGGCGTCGAGGGCCAGAGGGTGCGCAACTCGAATGACCTTGCGAACGCCCTGGAGCCTCTGGGCGTGGGTGCGCGGTGCACGATTGCTCTTCTGCGGGGGGATCGAAAAGTCGAGATCTCAGTCGAACTCCAGCGATTGGAGTAGACATGGCGCTCTATCGGCTGGGGCCCGTCCTCGCATTTCCGGATCCGATGGAGGCTGAGCCCGATGGGCTCATCGCCGTCGGCGGGGACCTGTCCGTCGGGCGACTCAAGGCTGCGTATCTGGCCGGCATCTATCCCTGGTATTCAGAGGGCGACCCCATCCTGTGGTGGTCTCCAGATCCGCGCATGGTCCTGTTCCCGAGCGAGATGCATGTGCCCAGAAGCCTTCGGAAGAGGATGCGCACCGGGGCGTTCGAGATGCGGTGGAACACTGCGTTCACAGCAGTCGTTGAGGCCTGCGCGAACGCGCCCCGACCCGATCAGGAAGGCACGTGGATCACGGCTTCAATGCGGGAGGCCTATGGGGCTTTCCACGAGGCGGGATACGCGATGTCCGTGGAGGCGTGGATTGATGATGCCCTGGTGGCCGGGCTCTATGGGGTCTCCATGGGGCGGTGCTTCTTTGGAGAGTCCATGTATACGCTTGTTCCCGATGCTTCCAAGGCTTGCCTCGTGGAACTCGTGGAACGACTGGGTTCTCTCGGCGTTGAAATGATTGATTGCCAGATGTACACCGAACACCTGGCGCGTTTTGGAGCACGTGAAATCACCCGTCGCGAATTTCTTGGCCATGTGCGGGCTCACTGTGATGAGGGGCGACCTCTCCAGAGCGTGAATGGCTGAGATCAGGAATGTGCGGGGGGATGTGAGCGTGAAGGGAAGGGCGGAGGTTCGAATGAGAGTGCTGTTCGTGTGTCTCGGAAACATCTGTCGTTCGCCACTTGGAGAGGGGGTCCTTCGTCACCTCGCACAGGAGCGGGGGCTTGCCATGGAAGTGGATTCATGTGGAACGGGCGCGTGGCACGCCGGCGAGACACCCGACCGCCGTTCGGTGGCGGTGGCTCGGGGAAGGGGAGTCGACATCAGTCGTCAAAGGGCGCGCCAGATCGTGACCGCCGAT
>CAVOCR010000328.1:0-3732 GCA_963694245.1 Myxococcota bacterium | reverse complement strand
TCGAGGCCTTTGGTCTGGGCGACGTCGGTGACTTCAATCCCCGGCGCGAAGGAGAAGTCCTGTTCCCGGATACGGTGCATGTTCGAGAGATCACAGCGCTCAAGGACCGTGTAGGCTTCATCGGCCTGATTGGTGAAGCGGCAGAGCACCGCAACGCCCGCCCGGGGCTCGCGGTCCACGAGATCGCTCAACGCATCTGCGAGCCAGGTCAACGCCTCCCCGGCGCCCCCAAATTGCAGGAGTTCGACCGGCGCTCCTGAGCGCGGAGAGGCCGGAAGCGCTGCGGGGGCGAGACTTCCCAGAACCGCATGGGCCACTTCCATGATTTCACCGGTCGCCCGATAGCTGATGGACAGTGGGGAGATCGTCAATGAATCGCCACCAAGGGCGCCCAGCACCTCTGTCCATTCGGAGAAGGTGTTGGCGTTCTGGATCTGCTGAGCGGTGTCGCCGGCGATGGTCAAGGAGTGGTCGCGCGCAGTGTCATGAAGCACGAGGAGCTCCAGCGGGCTGAAGTCCTGAGCCTCGTCAATGAAGACGTGCGCGTATTCGAGCGCTTCCGTGCGGGAGAACTGGAGATTTCCCCGCAAGCATTGATGCATTCTGAGCAGAATCATTTCATCTTCCGCATCATATCCGCAGAATCGATTGCCCTCGGTGTCGCCGTCGAAGCGGGCGGCGTGGAGATCGGTGCACCATCGGTGGATGGTGCGGATCTCACCGGGAAGAAACGCGCCGGGGGCGTGGAGGGCCAGGCCGTTCGCAATCCAGTGTCGATCGGTGAACAGTTCGTCGAAGAGTTCGCGGGCGTCCTGGGAGGGCGGCGCGAGTGCACACGCTTCATTCAGCATGGGAATCAGGGCCGCGTGCGTCTTGAATCGGACCACGGATCCGGGGGTGTCTGGGGCATGTTGACGGGAGAGCCCCTTGAAGTGTTTGCGGGCGACCGTGCTGGACCATTGGCGGAGGGTCTGGACGCTGACTCCACGCACTCCGAGCGCTGGCAACACATGGCTGATGTAGCGGGCCAGTGCCTGGCTGAAGACGATGACCAGCATCCGATTGGAACGAAACCGACGCGGCGATTGAAAATTGAGGTAGGCAAGTCGGTGGAGGCCCACGGTCGTCTTCCCGCTCCCAGCGATTCCCTGGATGGCGACGATTCCACTGTCTGGTCGGGTGATGAGGTCGAACTGCTCTCCGTCCAACAACGCTGCGATCTCGGGGAGGTGCTTGTCGGAACGAATGCTTCCCTGCTGGCTGTCGTGCCCAAGCAGAGGGGCTTGAGTGTCCGGACGTGAGGCGGTGCCCGCGCCGCCTTCCAACTTGCGTCGATCCGCACCCGCGCTGTGCCAGGTGTCGCCCGACTTGACCATCACGCCCTCGGGCGCGTGAATCCGACAGAGTTCGGCGTCCGTGATCGTGACGGTCCGACGGACCTCGAGTTCCCCGTGCATTTCGCGTCCAGCAATCCATGCATCGAAAGGCTCGCCCTGGCGAGTGCGGTAGAACACACGACTGATGGGGGCGTTGCGCCAGTCCACGACACGGACTCCTCCCGAAATGAAAGCATTCCTTCCGAGACAGATGTCGCGTGGAGGACGGTCCTCGAAGGCGATGCGCATGTGGGCGAAGTAGGGGTTTCGTGGATCGGCACGGCCCTCGACGTGGCGGGCCCGTGTGGCCGACAGAGCGGCGAGGCGATCCATCTGTTCAATGAGCGCGGCCTTGTCGTCACCCAGCTTCTCTTCGGCGATCGCGTCACGAAGAGTGAGGAGGTCCTGATCGTAGTTGGTGGTGCGTGGAGGCCCCTCGGCGCGCGAGATGGCATCGGTCACGATGGTCAAAAGGCGCTCTTCGTCTGTGACGAGCGTCTCTGTGATGATGTTCTCGGGGGGGTCGCTTTTCGTACTCATGTCGCACGTGTCTCCGGGTCGATCCGGGGAGAATGCGTTCACGGGGTGGGAAATGCAATCAGATAGAGGCGAGGACATCTCGAAGTGTTTGGAGACGGGCGGGGCCGACGCCCGGGATCGCAAGAAGTTCAGCATCCTCGCTCTGGTTCAATTCGGCGACGGTGTGGATCCCCGCGGCTTCGAGAGCGGTGTGGAGTGCGGTCGGAAGTGACAGCTCCTGAACGGGGGGGGAAGGCTCCTCTTTCGGAGGTTCTGTGATGGGCGTTTGTGGGGAGTCCGGGTTCAGTCGGTTCGCCCGAATCTGTGCGAGGCGTCTGGGTCCCACGCCCGACACGCAAAGCAGTTCCTCGTCGGTCGCTGCGTCGAGCGCTTCGGGAGTGGGATAGCCCGCCTCCTGGAGGATGCGCGTCAACGAGGGCGGAAGTGCCGGGGATTCCGGGGGCGGGGTGGGCAGCGCGATGGGATCGGCGACGCTCCAGGCGCCGTCTTCATTCCCCGTGCGTACGATGCGACCCTCCGGATGGACTACGAGCTCTTCGGTGGAGGTGGTGAGAGTGGTCTCCAGAAATTTCCGGGCCTTGCCGAGCCGTTCGTGATCGGATTGAAGGAGGAGTCCGACCTGGATGGAGCGGAGTGCCAGCCAGGGATTTCCTCCCTGTTGGAGGCGGGCCGCGACACGGAAATGGCGCTCCGCCTCAAAGGCGCGGGAGGCGGCATGATGCACCGTGGCCTCGGGGTCCTCGAGTCCGATGCGGAGCAGTGTCAGGGCGAGCGTGGCCCAGTCGTCCTCCGTTTGAGGGACGTCCCAGTCCGCCCTTTCCCCCAGGACACGGATGGCGTCGCGGAGGTCTTCCGGGAAGATGTCGGGGGTGCGTGCGCGCTGTTCCATGGCATGAAGGGAGTCATCGTCCTCCACGAGAGTCGCGATCAACCAACGTCCTGTCGCCGGGATGAGGGGCAAGGCCAGCGTGCTCGGCAAGATGGGATCCCTGTCCTGGGGTTCGGGCAGGGCCTCTGCGAGGAATTGGAGTGTGGCGCGCCGCTCGGAGATCAAGGTCGGGAGTCGGAATCGGGTGACCAGGTTCCAGAATTCCCGGGGGTCCTCCTCCAGGAGATTCATGGCGCGGTCGTAGGTGCCACGATCCGCCTTGGAGCCTGTATTGCGTGCTGTGGAGAGAACTTCCACCGCACGTCCGGGGAGGAGGGGGTCGGGAATTCGGAGACTTCGTACCATGCCGTTTCGGAGCTGCAGGAAGCGCTCGCGGTCGAGGTCGCCGAGACGGCGCAGGACGTCGGCGAGGTGGGCCGGAGTCAGTGTGAGTTCGTCGAGATTGGAGTCGGTGGCGAGCAGGTCGAAGAAGGCCTCTTCCATTCCGTGCCCGTGGCGCCCTTCTTTTTGGAGCGGGCGACCGCGATGGATGCGAGGAGCGGGGGCTTCGTGAAACTCGTCGTTCTCGTACAGTTCGCCCAACTGGGCTTCCTGGCGTCGGTTGGCGGGGACTCGAAGGACTTTCCGGGTTCGTTCCTCGGTGGGCGACAGAGATTCCTCGGCCACGCGCCATCGTTCGGTGCGTGGGATGGCGATGTCCACGTACCCGTCTCGGATCCACACGGTGTTGGGGTCGTCGGTTGGGGGGCGGTCAGAGTCCTGTTCCTCGGACGAATCTTCTGGGGAATCGAATCGCCGAGGGCGATCAAATCCGGGCGGGCGCGTATCGGGTCCTCCCCAGTGTTCTCGGCGGGGGGCTCCACGGTCGTCTCCACGCGGTCCACGGTCGTCTCTTCGGGGCCCACGGTCGTCTCCACGCGGTCCACG
>CAVOCR010000327.1:0-3734 GCA_963694245.1 Myxococcota bacterium | reverse complement strand
CGAGCGATGCCCGTTCTGCAACGTCCCGATGGAGGATTACGCCGTCCGGACGCCTCCGATGGAACAACTCCGAGAGGAGTTGAAAGCGATCCTCGACAGCGGAGCGAAGACATTGACCCTCTCCGGTGGAGAACCGACGCTGTATCGGGAGCGGGTGCTCGAACTCTGCCAGGAGGCCACCGCAAACGGTGTGCAGTTCATCGAGATTCAAACCAACGCAGTGCTCGTGGATACCGACTACGCCCGGGCCATGGCGAAGGCAGGTGTCACATCCGCCTTCATCTCATTGCTGGCCAATACACCCCAGCAACATGATCGCCTCGCGGGACTGGAGGGAGCCTTTGAGCCCTGTCTCCGGGGAATTGATGCCTTTCTCGACGCTGGAATCCGCGTCGCTCTCAACCCCGTCATCGCCTTTGAAACACAGCGAATGCTTCCCGATTATGTCGACTTCGTGGCCCAACGCCTTCCGGGGGTCTCCTCCATCTCATGCTCTGCTGTCCAACCCCATGGACGCGCTGCCAAAAACCATGCCCTTCTCCCAGACTACGCCGTGCTCGGGGAGAGCGTTCGGAAGGCATTGGAGAGAGCGGAACTCCATGGGATTGAACTCGTGAACCCCTATTGTGGAGTCCCTCTCTGCATCGGATGGGAGAGCGCCTCTGAGCAAAGTGTGGAGGCCTTCGAAGCCCGAAGAGGCGGCTTCGACACCATGGGGCTCGACAACACAGGCAACAAACGCCAGGGCACACCGTGTCAAAAATGCGGATTGAGAAGCCGGTGTGGGGGCGCATGGCATGCCTACTGGGAACTCCGAAACGGATCGGGCATCTCCGCGCCTTTCACGAGCAAAACCCCCTGGGAATCTGCTCATGACTCCACATTCCAGACCCTCGTGCATGCCCCTCGAGGTCCAGAAGAAGTCCATTGGAAGTTGCTCGCGGACACCCAGACTCCCGCAACCTGGCTCTGGACCACGCGGTTGAGCCGCGAGGATCGGGAGCGAATCGTCGATTCTCCCGTGACCGATGTGGCGTTCGAATACATTCACGGGGAGACCGGAGAGGATCGGGAGAGCCTTCGAAGTCTTCGAAGTCTGCAGCGCCAAATGGAAAACTGGCCCGATCAGCAGCGAATTCGTTTCTGGTGGGGGATTCCGCTCTCGAATTCCAGCACGCAGGAATCCGCAGCAAAAGCCGTCGAACTCGCCCATGCCCTCGGGGCTTCAGGTGTTACACTGCTAACCGATTCTCCGGAATCTGAAGACCGTTTTCTACATGCTCTCAGCCTTCGATTCCCCGGTCTCGAATGCATCGCCCTTGAAAGAGGGCGTGCGGGTGTGAACAATTCGTTCGACCGAGAGGATTGAACTTCATGGCGCAAGCACCCCAGTGGCAGAATCCCCACAAGCCGACAGCCAGTCCGGAGACCCCGGATCTCCGGCTGCTCGCGGCGGGCACGATTCGAAAGGCGGGTCGACTCGACATGCCGATCCGCGAAGACATCGCGGATCCCGCAGTGGCCGACATCGTCGCCCTCGGAACCTCCGCGGGCCCCTCCGCGGGCTGGCTGCTTTCGGGCGGAGAGCCCACCATGCGGGCGGATCTGCTCCAACTCCTGGAAGCCTGTGCGGATGCAGGAGCACCCCGACTCGGCCTCCACACCGACGGACTCATCCTGACCTCCGACCGTATCATCGCGCAGCTACGAGACGCTGGACTGCAACGTGTCCGAATTCCATTGCATAGCGCACGCCTCGATGCCCATGACTGGCTCGTGGACATCCCTGGCGCCGGAAAAAGAGCGCTCCGTGCGATCAAAACCTGCGCAGCCGCTGGAATCGAAGTCGAAGTGGAGGCCTGTGTCACTCGCCCCACCTCCACCCATCTCTCCGAGCTCGTCGAAGTTCTGGCGCGACTCCGTGTCGACAGCATCCACATCCGGCGCACCACCGGACGGGGACGCGCGCTCGAGGAGATGATCGCGATCTCACCGCGGCTCGGCCTGGCCCAGCCCAGCCTTGAGAACGCCGTGCGAGATGCCATGCGTTGGGGCATCACCCCCCGCCTTCATCTCTTCCCCACATGCGCCGCCGCAGCCGTGATGAACGCAATGGCGCCTGTCGGGAGCGAACGGTGGCTTGCCGTGGACGACACCTCCTGGCAGGAGCTTCTCCCGCAATTCGCGCAACCAGAATCGGAGCGGGGATGCCCCGAATGCCCCGGAACCCCTCATTGCGCAGGCGCGCCCACCGACTATGTGACACGATTTGGTCGACTCGAACTCGACTCCCAGAGCGTACGGGACATCGGAACCAGCACCCCGAGCGACGAAGAGGTGGAATGGGCGATGTCTCCACTCTCGAAGACTCCCCCGGGTCCACCCGCTCGTCGAGGGCGAACGCCCGCAACGCGCGTGTCCTTCATTCACGCCCAGTTGAAGAGGCCGCTGCACGGAGATCCCATGGCGGGCATGGAATCCTCCAACGCCTCTCCAGCCATCGGCATCGTCTTTGGAGGCCCCTCCCGCGTCCCCAATCCAATCACCGGAGATCCCGGACCCACGGAACATGAAGGCTCCCGAGCCATTCGAATCCGAATGGTCCGTGCCTCACAGGAAGGAGCGGATGTTCTCCGCATCGCCTCCGCCGGCTCCCTGGCCCACCCCGACGTGGCCGAACTGCTCCGAGATGCCACGCGATTGGCCATTCCACGGGTCGAGGTCGCAGGTGAAGCCTCCGGAATCATGGATGTGGAAGACGTCGCCCTCCGAAGACTTCGGAGACGAATCACGCGCTTTGACGTCGCCCTGTATGGACCCGACGCCGCCCGTCATGACGCCTATCTCGAGCGAGAAGGGGCCTTTGAGGCAGCACTGACGACAGTTGGACGTCTCAAGTCGTTTGCACGCCTTCAGGCGGGAACGTATGCTATCCTTCACGATGCAGCGGACGTCTCGGATTACGCGGCGGGTTGGGAATCGGGAGAGCTTCCAGGTGAACCCCAGTTTCGACTCGCACAATCCGGGGATTCGCTGGATGCATTGGCCGATGTTGCGAAGACATTGGGAGAAGGGGACGCTCAAGACGCACTCGCACGAGTGCTGCCGGTGTGTTTGTTGGAGCGACGCGACGATGTGGAGCCCTCCCTCAGTTGGGATGCTCTCCATGGAGACAGCCCCACTCAACCACCCCACAGCGGCTCAGACATCGTGGGAATGTTCCAGCCATGCCCAGCCGCGAAAGGCTGTGAGCATGCAGCGAACTGTCCCGGCCTGGCAGAAGGGTGGACCAGCGAACGGATTCACCCCTTGTCGGAACACATGGAGGACTGAATGACAGCTGCTGGAACCCGCAACATGGAGTACATGCTCTGGCGGGAAAAGGTCGCAAATCGACCAAAGCACTGGGTGCGCGCAGTCACGGCGTGCAACAGCCGCTGTACGTTCTGTTTGGACTCGGACACGCCACGGAACGTCTATCTCGATGAAGAAGAGGTCAAAGCGGAGCTCCGACGCGGAATCGAGGAACTGGGTGCTGACAAGGTCATCATCTCCGGGGGAGAGGCTTCCCTTCACCCCAAATGGTTCGAGTTCATCCGATACGCCAAGGAGATCGGATACGATCGTGTTCAAACCGTGACCAACGGCTACATGTTTGGGGACAAGGACTTCTATGAAAAGTCCGTTCAAGCCGGTCTCGGAGAAATCACCTTCAGTCTCCATGGGCACACGCC
>CAVOCR010000326.1:0-3743 GCA_963694245.1 Myxococcota bacterium | reverse complement strand
TCCTCCCCTGAGCGTGGAGGCTCCCCCGATTCCGTATTGAACCCTCCGCCGCCGCTGAATCCTCCCTCGGTGGAGGTGTCGCTGGGAGAGGTGGATCCACCTCCGCAGGCGGGTCCCCAGGAGAGGGCAAAGACGAGAACAGCGATCACTCGGACAGGCATGGGAAACTCCTTCAAAAGAGATGAGATGGATGTCATGAGGGTCCTCCTCCGTCTCCCCGAAGCGTCTCCGTCAGTCGGGGATGGATGACCATGCGGACCGCGGCCGCCATTGCGAGGCCTCCCGCGAGGATGAGGCTGAACACAAGGAAACCCGTGGTCTCGAGAGCGTCGGCGTATCCGTTGGAACGCAATGCGGGAGCGATCGCCAGCGCTGCCGCGAGGCTTCCCGCGAACATCCCGGCGAGCGCCAACGCGCCGTGTTCGGCAAAGAGGAGCCAGCGGATCCGGGCGGGAGAGAAACCCAGCGCCATCAGGGCCGCGAGTTCCTGACGGCGCTCCCCGACATTGCGCGCAAGGACGAGCCCGAGCCCCAGCACTCCCAGGAGAAGGCCAAGCGCCCCGAGCACCTCAAAGATGCCGAGATAGGTTCGCTCGACTTCCACGAAGCGAGCGAAGCGCTCTGAAGCGGGAGTGAGGGCCAGCCCCGAATCGGTCATCCGGTCCATCCAGATTCCGGGCGCCTCGTCGTGAGCCGTCGAGGGGCCATCAAACCAGAACTGCTGGACGCCTCCCAGATCCGGATGCATCGCGACGAGCGCCTCTTCCGGGACCACGAGGGCGCCCTGGAACATGGCATTGCGCACCATGCCGACGAGAATGACCTCGAATTCCGTTCCATTGGCCGACACGTATCGGAGGCTGTCGCCGACGCCGCGATGGAGCTGCCACCGTATCGTGGCTTCATCGCCCACTGCGGGAATGGGATCGCCCGGGCTCCAGTTCCCGAGTCGTCTCCAGCCCTCGGCGGAGCTCTCGGAGTCGTGGAATGTGAAGGCCTCCCGACGTGCGAGTTCTTCCGGGTCCAGGCCGAGCAGCGTGGGAGTTCTCGCCTGTCCGAGGGAGAGACAGCTGGCGTCATCCCCATTCCAGACATGGAGGGGGAGGAAGCTCCCCGCCTTGAAGGCGTTCTCCGGAAGGTGGAAATGATCCCGCCCCTGGGGTGTTTCAAGATCGTGGGCGATGGGGATCGTGGTCTCCCCGACCCAGGCAAATCCCCCGGTTCCCGAGCTGCGATTTCCGGTGTCGTCAAGAGGGTCGACATGTCCTGCGCCCACGCCGATGACGAGAAAGGAGCCGGCTGCGAGCAGCGTCATCACCGTCATGGACCGGCGGGGTCTCCGACGCGTGGCGTTCATCGCGAGGGCCGTGAGCGTCGGGCGTCGGGTCCGGGGCTCTCGTTGAAGGAGCATGCGCATCGCGGCAAGCGCGCTGATCAACGCGAGAGCCCCCGCGCCAAAGAAGGCGGGTGCTGTCTCGGCATGTGCGGGAAGGGCGAGCGTGAGGAGGAGGGCGCCCGAGCCACAGAGGAATGCGATCACGGCGGGCCGGTTCGAACGAGCCTCGCCTGCAGCCTCCGCGTCTGCGCGGCGCTGGAGGAGCGCGGGGGGCGTTCGTCGAAGCAGCGGTCCCAGACAGAGGTGAGCCGTTCCAGACATGAGCGCGGCTGTGATCCCTGCTCCCATCCCGAGGGTTCCGGGCTCCACGGCATAGACGATCTCCGCTCCGGGACTGGCGCCGGACCAGGCGCCAGAGAGTCCATGGAGAACCGCCTCCGTCACTCCCCGGGCCAGGGGAATCCCCAGGAGAACTCCGGCGAGGGACGCCATGCCCGCCTCCAGGGTGAAGAGGCGTCGGACGCGCCCTGGGGACCATCCCATCGCGAGGAGCGCGCCGATCTCCGTGCTCCGGCCCTCCATCGCCAGCGTCGTCAGAAGTGTGGTGAGAAGGAGCGCTGCGAGGACGAGGAAGAGGTTGAATCCGAGGAAGAGCCCTCCGAAGTCGCTCGCAGGTTCCGCTCGCAGGAGAGCCGCTTCACGAACGGGCTCGAAGGTCATCCCGAGGGAGGCGGGGGTCGTGTTTCGGAGGAGCTCGTCTTCGAGAGTTCGTGCTTCGGGGCATGGACGGTCGAAAATCACCGCGGTGAGGTTTCCGTGAGGACTCCCCCAGAGTTCCTGGCCTGTTCCGAGCGCAAGGAACGCGCGGGGCGTCCCCCGATAGGTCTCCCAATAGGCCTCGTCCGCCGGTCGCATTTTCTCCAGGTCCACGGGGAGTCCGGGGGCCCAGTCCTTGCAACTGTCGGCATCGGTGATGCCGGGAATGGGAGGGAGAAATCCAGGGTCGGCGAGGAGCCCCTTCATCGGGGTGATCTGGGTGATGCGAAGGTCCCGGGTCTCTTCCGCGACCTGTCGGGATTGTCCCAGGGTGGAGTACCGGAGCGTCGCTGTGGCTCCGGGGGTGACGTCGAGGTCCTCGGCGGTCCACGCGTTGAGCGCGATGGCGTCTTCCGCCAGCTTCGGAATCCAGTCGGGAAGGGCGGTATCCCCCCTGGCTTCCAGCGCTCCGAGGGCGGTGACGATGCCGTAGGGCGAGCTTCGTTCTCCGGCTTCGAGGGCATTCGCGAGCCAACTCAGGACGCCCACGGCGCCGGGCGCCAGCTGCGTGGCGGCCTCTCGAAGCGGGGGGTCGAGCAGAACCCTGCTGGACGTGAGGCGAAGTCCCTGGGGCGCACAGGTGATTCCGCTTTGAATGTCGTCCAGTCGCCAGTGGGAGGCGAGGGCGGCGTGCGCCTGATCCGCGTCGATTTCCGACGAGGAGATCGCGAGCACGTTGACCCGTCCTCTGAGCTGCATCCGCTCCTGAAGCCACTCCCGATTGATCCATGCGTTCAGCGGGGAAGTCCCGCCTCCGGGGGCGTAACGGGTGTGCTCGGGGGCGGTGATGATGGCGCCGATCGTCACGCGAAGAGCCACGATGCTGTCGTCTGCACGCGTCAGGGACACATCCCCGGGAAGGGCCGAAGCCCGGGCCGTCCGAAGCACGACCTCCTGGCCTTTTTCAAGGGCAAGCGCTTCTGCGAGCTCCGCGCTCAGGTACACCTCCTGTGCGCCAGGGACGCCAGGGCTCGCGCCGACCTCGGAGAACTCGGGGCTGATCCCCCAGAGCTTCACGTCATTCCGTCGTCGTGTGCCATCGGTCCGACTCGCCACCGCGTCCACTGCGAGGGCCCCCACGACAGGCGTCTGGAGCGCTTCCGAGAGGATCGTCTCGAGGGATTCCCGGACGGGGCGTGCACCGACGTCCATCATCAAGGTGGTGTGTCCGACGCGCGAGAGCGCCTGCGCCTCGAGGGAGGCCCGTAGACAATCTCCCACGACCCAGGACCCGACGAGGAGGGCCGTGGTGAGAGCGGCGCCAGCCACCCATGGGAGGGTGGTGCGCCCGTGGTGTTGGAGTCCCCGGAACGCCAGCCGAATCACAGGCCGCCCCCGCGAGCGATGAGGCGTCCCCCTTCGAGAGCGAGCACCCGGTCCATGGCGTTGGCCACGAGGGGATCATGCGTGACGACCACGAGCGCCGCGCCCTCGGTCTTTTGAAGCGTGCGCAGCTGATCGAGGAGCGCTTCTGTCGCTTCGCTGTCGAGGGCGCCGGAAGGTTCATCTGCGAGCAGAATGGCCGGACGCATGAGCAGCGCTCTTGCCAGCGCGACTCGCTGTCGCTCCCCGCCTGAGAGCTGGCCCGGGC
>CAVOCR010000325.1:0-3747 GCA_963694245.1 Myxococcota bacterium | reverse complement strand
TCACGAAGCGGCTGATGCATGTCGAGCACATGGGTTGTGGGGGGAGTCGTATCCGTATCGAGTTCGTCCAGCCGCTTCACATACGCGAGAATGCGCTGCAAGCCGTCACGCTGCTCCGCCAGTTCCTCTTCCGAGAGCGCCAGTCGGGCGAGCGCCGCGATTTTCCGAACGCCTGCGTCGTCGATTTCCATGAAGCCTCCGCCGGACCGTGCGGAGGCTAACACAGGCCCCTGGCCCCCACAAGACGGTGCAAGACGCCCCGATTCATTGCGTGAAAATCCACAATGGTGTATCCCGGCGACGACAGGAAAAGGCAAGGAGAAGCCCATGAGTTCACTCGATCAGGTGCGAAACGGGTTCGAGACGCTGACGATCAACCGCGCCCACAAGGACGCTGCGCTCGCCAACCTCTCGCTCTGGTTCCATGACGCACGCTTCGACGACTACCGCCCGGAGATCGATCATCTCATCGCCACCGCGCAATGGGATCTGCTCCTCTTCAACTTCTTTCAGACCCTGCCCTTTGGGACTGGAGGACGCCGGGGGCCCGTGGGAGTGGGACCCAACGCCTACAACCCCTTCACCCTCGCGACCTCCGTCCAGGGACACGTCGATTACATGCGCACCAAGTTTGGGACACGAAGACTCACAGTCGTCATCGTGTTCGACGTGCGGGTGTTCCGGGATGCGCGGGGGCGCTATGGGAGCCGGGACAATCACTCCCTCCAGGGACTCAGTTCGCGGGATTTCGCACGTATCGCGGCCGAAGTGTATACCGCCAACAACGTTCAGGTCCTGATGGCCGACCCGGCTGGCGACTGGATTGTCTCCACCCCGGAGATGAGTCATGCGATCCAAATGACGAAAGCAGATGGCGGGCTGAACATCAGCGCGAGCCACAATCACCCCGATGACAACGGTGGAAAGTTCTACGACGAGATGGGCGGACAGGAAATCCCCCCGAACGATGAACGGTTCTCGTTGTTGGTCGAAGAGGTTCAAAACGCCCCCCGCCTGGACTTCGAACAGGCGCGAAGCGAGGAGAAGATCACCTTTCTCGATCCCAGGGAAGTCCACGACTCCTACATGAACCACATCCTCTCCCTCTCGCTCCGCCCCCAGGCGAGGACCGCTCGAATCGTGATGACCAACCTCCACGGAGCCGGAGACACCAACGCTGGAGACGTGCTCGAGCGAGCCGGATTCGAGGTCCATTATGTGGAGAGTCAACGCTCGCACGACGGCGCCTTCCCCAACGTTCCCTTTCGAATCGCCAATCCGGAGGTCCCCGAGACCATGGAACAGGGGACGCTGCTCGCCCGAGAACTCGGCGCCGACATTGTGCTCGCGACCGACCCCGATGCAGACCGCATCGGCCTGGTCACGCGCGATCGGAAGGGGGAGTACATCTTCATCAACGGCAACGAAATTGGAGCGCTTGTGGCCGATCAGATGTTCTCCCGACGCGAAGCCGATGGGACCCTCCCCGAAACTCCTCTCTTTGTCACCACGGAAGTCACCAGTCGACTCCCCATCGCACTGGCCATCCACCACGGGGGACAGGCCGTCACCGATCGCCTGGTCGGCTGCAAATACATTGCCCATGTCATGGATCGGGTTGGACAGGACGGTGCTTTCGGAGACTTCGTGGGTGGAAAGGACTCCTACGTCCTGGGACTCGAAGAAAGTCATGGCGTCATGGTGTCCCCCGCGCTTCGCGACAAGGACGCCGCGGGAGCGGCCCTCATGCTCGCAGAGCGCGCCAGCGAAGAGCGGAATGTCGGCAGAACCCTCCATGACGCCCTCAGGGACTGTTGGAAAAAAGTCGGCGTGCATCTGACCCGTCAGGTCTCCATCGTCATCGAAGGCGCCATCGGGATGGAGCAGATCGCGTCGATGCAAGCCGGACTTCGGGAACTCCAGGTCGGAGACATGCTCGGGGGACGACGTATTCTCACCCGAGACGACTTCCTGGACGAGGCGAACCACGGTCCGTTCGTCAGCGGGACGGATCGCAAGGCGCGCAACTTCCTCTCATTCACCGTCGAAGGCTCCCATCGCGTGTTGATGCGTCCCTCGGGAACCGAACCCAAGATCAAACTCTATACGGAAGGGATCGGGCAACCGCCAGGTCTCGACGCCTCCGACGAAGCTCTCGATGCGGAACACGAACGGGTGGAAGGAATCGTAGCGGAACTCTCGGATCAGGTGGCGATTCAGGCGCACGCGCTTCTCGGAATCACCATGCCGCGCCATGGACTCCGGGTCAGCGCGCTCCTCGGAATGCGCGCACGTCGTGACTTCGTGGAGAAATTCCTCCCTGAACTGGCCGAAAAAGCAGCCACGGAAACCGATGCGCTCGACGCATGGATCGACGAACGAATCGACGCCTACGGACGGGATGCACGGGCACTCGTGAAAGGGGGAGTGCGCCTTTGGCTGGAGTCAGCAGAGCTCAGCGGGAGCGCCGCCAGGCGCATCGCCGAAGCCTTCGGTCTCCAACCCACTCAAGTATAGTTGGACCAGCCCTTCTTCTGAAGACCCGCCACCACTTTCCGGACGTCCTGCGCCCGTTCCTTCGGGACCACGAGGACGGCCCCATTGCTCACGGCAATGACCAGACCCTCGACGCCCACCGCGGCGATCAGATGGCCCTCATCCGCAAAGAAGACGTTGTCGACCGCGTCCTCTGACCACACCTGACCGACCCGGATATTTTCGGAGTCCTGTTCGTCGAGTTCATCGAGGACACCCCAGCTGCCGACATCGGACCATCCCATGGATGCGGGAAGCACCACGATGCGTTCGCTATGCTCCATGATTCCATAATCAATCGACATCTTTTCCAGTGACTCGTAGACCTCTGAAAGAAGACTCTCCCACTCCGGTGTCCCGATCGCGGACTCGAGTCGTGCGAGATTGCTTCGGAGCGCGGGCATCAACACGGCCATCTCTTCCAGAATGACGGACGCCTTGAAGAAAAACATCCCCGAATTCCACAGATAGGAACCGTCCCGGAGAAATGTCAGGGCCTTCTCGCGCACGGGCTTCTCGACAAATCGCAGAATGTGGTGCGCTGCGCGAATCGTTTCATTCTCCCTCGAATCCGGAGTCTCCGCAGGCAGGGCCTCTCCATACTGGATGTATCCATACCCGGTTTCAGGGCGATTGGGGGTGATCCCGAGAGTCACGAGATGCCCTCGCGAAGCATGATGCACCGCAGAATGAGCCACTCTCCGGAACTCCTCCTCGTCTCCCACGTGGTGGTCGCTCGGCATCACGGCCAGCACTGCGTCGGGGTCTCGACTCAGCGCGACGATCGCCGCGAGACCAATCGCCGGAGCCGTATTGCGGGCGCAGGGCTCGACAAGCACATTCTCATTCGGAACCCGGGGAAGCACCTCGCGTACCTGGGACGCAATCGTCGCTCCAGTCACCACCAGAATCTGGTCCATGGGAGCGATGGGCGCGAGACGGTTCACGGTGTGTTCGATCAGCGTTTCGTCTCCAAACAGAGCCAGGAGCTGCTTGGGCCGCTCCTCTCGGCTGACCGGCCAGAATCGCGTACCGGATCCACCTGCCATCACCACGGGGAACACGTGGGTTTCGCCCCTTTTACTGGCATCGTCCATACTGTACTCCTTGGGCGATCTTCATATCACGCGAGGGGAGCCGCCGTCATCAAGCTCCCCACCATTCCGACGCGAGGGCGAACAGACCGACCCCCCAGCACCAGGGCGCGAAACG
>CAVOCR010000324.1:0-3753 GCA_963694245.1 Myxococcota bacterium | reverse complement strand
TATCGCGTTGGAATTGGTGGTTTGTCCTCGCTGTTTTCGTCCTCTGGCCGCTCTCAAGCGGTGCAACCGTGGTGGTGCATGTAGGGCTTGAGGAGATGAGCCAGGCATCGCACGTCATCGTCCATGCGCAGGTGAAGTCGGTGGAGATCATCGCTCCCCAGGAAGGGGTGTTGATGACCCGCGTCACGTTTCAAGCGCGGGATGTGATTCGAGGCCAGAAGGATTTTGAAGAGGGCGAGTTGACCGTACAAGTCCTGGGGGGGCGCGGGATGGACCGGGAGGTCCGCATTCCCGGCATGCCCACGTTTCGCGTGGGAGAGGAGGTCCTCGTCTTTCTGGAGCGTACGAGCCAGGGGCATGCCTTCACGGGCTTGAGTCAGGGGGTCTTCCGGATTCATGAGGAGGCCATGACCGGTCAGCGTGTGGCCTCCCGAACGATTCGCGGACTGGGTCTCGTGGATCTCGATGCCAATGAGGGAATGCAGTGGGCGCATTCCCCCACGCCGGTGGTGAATCATCCTCTCTCCAACCTTCTCGCGGAGATTCGATTCCATCTGAAGGCAGAGGAGGTGTCGCGATGAGTGCGGCGAGTTCTTTTCGTGTCTTCTGGGGAGCTTGTCTTCTGTCGCTGATTCCGTTCGCGGTGTCCGCGAGCAGCATCTCGCATGCAGAAGGTACGACGAACCCCATCAAATGGTCGGAATCGACGCTGACCTACTACGTGAATTCCGCGGGATCCGGGGATATTTCGGACGGAACGGATCTGGCCGCAGTGCACGAGTCCTTCGGGGACTGGGGTGGGCTGTCCTGCAGCACCCATGCGGTGAATCATGTGGGAGATACGGGAGCGAACGGGACCATTCTCACGGGCTCTCCGACCAACAACAAGAATGAAATCACGTGGGTCGAGAGTTCGGCATGGAATTTTGGACAATATGTACTCGGGATCACGAGCCCCGTGTTCTACACCAATGGCATGATCATCGAGGCGGACATTGCGCTGAATGGATATTCCAACGAGTGGACGACGGTGAACACATTCGGTGGCAAAATGGATGTGAAGTCCATCGCGTTGCATGAGGTGGGGCACTGGTTTGGCGTTCAGCACAACCTGGATCAGAACCTCGACATGTGGGATCCGCCGACCATGGTGCCCGGATGGAATGGCACGACAGCGGCGCGGACTCTCGAAATCGATGATCAGAATGCCTATTGCTTTCTCTACAAGCCCGGAGGCGTCAATTGCACGTCCGACGATGCATGCCCCTGGGTTGTGGGCGGCGGTGGAGGAAATGAAATCTATGAGGGGAAATACGGGTGTCAGGCAGGCTCCTGTGTGCTGGGCGCTTCGTCCGGGGGAGGATCCTCAGGTGGGGGCACTTCTGGTGGCGGCACCTCAGGAGGAGGCTCTGAGGGTTCCTGTGTGGGGAAATGCGGGCAGTTTCAGGGACAGGGCGCGGCCTGCCAGTGTGACGAAGAGTGCGCGAGCTATGGGGATTGTTGCGGGGACTACGCGGAGGTGTGTGGTGAGGGCTCGACGGGTGGCGGCTCGACGGGTGGCGGCTCGACGGGTGGCGGCTCGACGGGTGGCGGCTCGTCCGGTGGAGAGCTCTCGTGCTTCGATTTGTTGGAGTGTTTGCAGTCCTGCCAGAGTCAACAGTGCACGAGTGAATGCTATGGGCAGGCGTCTCCCACCGCGCTGGATTTGAGTGGGGTGCTGATCGGCTGTCTTGAAGGAGCGGGATGTTTCAACGTGCAGACGCAGGGCCAATGGGAGCAGTGCGTGCAGAACAACTGCATGGCGCCGTACACCAGTTGCGCCAATGATGCTTCCGGTGGAGGTGCGGGCGGTGGGACCACGGGCGGTGGGACCACGGGCGATGAGACCACCGGCGGAGGCACGAGCGACGAGGAGACCGGTGGTGACGCCACGGGGGCGGAGGAAACGGGTTCCGAGGAGACGGGTTCGAGCGCGGATCTGCTCACGTGTGGGGAGTACCTCTCCTGCTTCTCGGAATGTCTGGATGAAGCCTGTACGCAGGGGTGTGCTGAGCTTGTCGACCCGGTAGAGGAGGAATACGCGATCAATTTGTTCATCTGCATGGGGGACAATTCCTGTGGAATACCCGGACCCAACGCCGATCTCACGTGTCTCGGGAACTTCTGTGGTGCGGAGTACGAGGCCTGTTATGGAGAGGCTCTTTCCACGGATGAACAGGGGGATGGAGGCTTCGACAAGGATCCGGGCGGCTCCACTACGGGCATTCCCACGATCGGTGGAGGAGATTCCAGTTCGGGAGGTTCCGTGACGATCGGCGAGGGCAGCGGCGACAGCGGCGGCTGCCGGACCTCCACAGCGCCCGGTGGACTCGCGGGGATTCTGTTGTTTGTGGGCCTGTTCTGGTTCCTTCGTCCGCGCCGCCGAATGGAGTGAGCGCTCCCGCGTGAGGCTCCTCGAACGCCCGCTCTCCACCGGCGCCTCGTCTCCGGATTTCGGAAATTTCGATTCATGGGTGCATTCCATTTCCATGGGGTCCTGTTGCGCTGAAGTCGGGACCTGGGTCATTCTCGGGATTCGTCATTCAGGAGGTGAACATGAGCCCCAGTCGCTGGAGATGGATTGGTTTATGGCTTCTCGTGTTGCTGTGGCCCAGCGCAGCCTCCGCGACTGTTCTGATTCACGTCGGTCTGGACGAACTCATCGACATTTCCGATGTCATCGCCCATGTGAATGTCGAATCGGTGGAGTATTTCAGCCCTCAAGAAGGGGTGATCAAGACCCGAACAACGTTTCGGGCACGGGAGATCCTGGAGGGAGCTGAGGACTTCGACGGGGATCGCCTCGTGGTCGAAGTGATCGGGGGCGAGTGGGGTGACCTGGTCGGCCACATTGCGGGGATGCCTCGTTTTCGCGAGGGACAGGAGGTCCTCCTCTTTTTGGAACGGACGTCCATCGGACACATCTTCACGGGTCTGGGTCAGGGCGTGTTTCGGATCCGCCGCGATGGGGAGAGCGGAGAAGCGCTCGTCACGCGGAAATTGAACGGAGTGGGGCTTGTGGACCGGGACTCTCCTGGGGGAAGTGCGTGGCAGCATTCCCCTTCTCCAGTCGTGGACCACCCGCTCGAGCATTTGATGTCCATCATTGAGGCCCATCAGGGGGATTTGAACTCGACACGGAGGTCACGATGAATCGCGGTTCTTTCGGTCGGATGGGACTTCTCGTTGTCGTGCTGACGGGGTTCTGTTCAAGCGCTCACGGTGCTTCCGTGACTCAGGCGAATCCACCGGATGTGCTCGATATCGTCAAGTGGCACAAGACGACTCTCACGTATTTCTTGAATCCCGTGGGCTCTGACGACATTCATGATGGCTCCGACCTCGCAGTGATTCATGCCGCTTTCCAGGACTGGACCAACCTCCCCTGCAATACGCTCTCCGTGAGTCACGCCGGTGCCACCACGGCCAACTCGACGACATTGACGGGCGCTCCCATGAATCAGCAGAACGATATCACCTGGGTGGAGGATGGCAGCTGGACCTTCAGTTCATTGACTCTGGGAGTGACCCAGCCCATGTCCTACCTTTCCACGGGTGAGATCGCCGAGGCGGACATTGCGTTCAATGGATTTCATCATCCATGGAGCACGACGAATGCGAGCAATGAGCTGCTCCATGTGAAGTCGATTGGAATTCACGAGGTGGGGCATTGGTATGGCCTGAGCCATAATTTCAAGGCGGACCCCAACGCCT
>CAVOCR010000323.1:0-3758 GCA_963694245.1 Myxococcota bacterium | reverse complement strand
GTCCACACATCCCGTAATTTCCCGCGCCATAGGATCCCCCGACAATCAGGGTGATTCGAGGCACGTTGGCAGTGGCCACCGCGTGCACCATCTTGGCGCCATCCTTGGCGATCCCTCCCGCTTCGTATTCACGCCCCACCATGAAGCCGGTGATGTTTTGAACAAAGACCAGGGGAATGCCACGTGTTCCACATAATTCGATGAAATGAGTCGCCTTGAGAGCGCTCTCTGAAAAGAGGACCCCATTGTTCGCGAGGATCCCAACGGGCACCCCATGGATGTGCGCAAAACCACAGACAATCGTGGTCCCGTACAGCGCCTTGAACTCCTGGAAGCGAGAGCCGTCGACCACCCGAAGCAGAATTTCCCGAATGTCGAAGGGCTTCCGGGAATCTTCGGGAAGGATCCCATTGAGTTCTTCTGAAGGATGCAGAGGCTCCTCGACCGTGTTGAATCGGAGGCTCGAGGGACGCTCATGTTGAAGTGTCGATACGACCTCGCGAGCGATCTCGAGAGCGTGTGCATCGTCTTCTGCCAGATGATCTGCGACCCCGGACTCCCGGCAATGGACGTCTGCGCCTCCGAGCTCCTCCGCCGTCACGTCCTCGCCTGTCGCCGCCTTCACCAGCGGCGGCCCCGCGAGGAAGATGGTTCCCTGCTCTTTCACGATGATGCTTTCGTCACTCATCGCGGGGACATAGGCGCCTCCGGCGGTACAACTCCCCATGACCACCGCGACCTGTGGGATGCCTGCTGCACTCATCTCCGCCTGATTGAAAAAGATGCGCCCAAAATGCTCCCGATCCGGAAACACCTCCGCCTGCAAGGGCAGAAATGCGCCACCCGAATCCACAAGATAGACACAGGCGAGCCTGTTCTCCTGCGCGATTCGCTGTGCGCGAAGGTGCTTCTTCACGGTGATGGGGAAATACGTGCCGCCTTTCACCGTGGCGTCATTGGCGATGACCATGACCTCGGATCCGTGCACGCGACCAATCCCGCAGACAATCCCCGCGGCAGGCGCCGCATCGGAATACATCCCATGGGCCGCCAGACCGCTCAGTTCAAGGAATGGGCTCCCGGGGTCCAAAAGCCCCTCGATGCGCTCCCGCACAGGCAACTTCCCACGGCCAACGTGACGCTTCATCGCCACCTCACCGCCGCCCTTGCGGGCCTGTTCCGTTCGATCGCGCAACGTGGCGACGAGTGTGCCCATCCATTCCGCACGGGCTGCATGCTCCGCCGACCCCGTGTCGATCTGGCTTTCAATGACCGGCATGCGTCTCCCCCTTTTCCGCTCCATGAAGCGAAGTTTCCCAGTGCCGGTTTATACCAGAGACCCGTGCGGCTGCCTAGATGGTTCGAGCCCATCCCCTTGCATTCCCTCGCGTGCGCGAGGTAGTCAATCGATGCATAGAAGGAGGGCCCTGATGAACATCCACGCCCAGAGACGCGCTCAGCTCATCGAGGCCATCGGTGACGGAATCGCCGTGGTCGCGAGCAAGCCATCCCAGATCCGAAACGGCGACGTCGAGCACGACTACCGCCAGGACAGCGACTTCCATTACCTCACTGGACTCGAGGAACCTGACTCAGTGGCCGTCTTCGCGCCGAGCCATCCGCGAGGCCCCTTCATCCTCTTCGTTCGCGCCCGGGACCCGGAGCGTGCGATCTGGGATGGCCCCCGGGCGGGTGTCGAGGGCGCCAAAAACGACTTTGGCGCTGACAATGCCTATCCGATTGGTGAATTCGATTCCAAATTGAAGGGGTTCTTCAAGGACGCCAGTGCGCTCTATTACAGCGCCGGCCGTGACGCGCACTTCGACCGCAAGATGTTCGAGGCCATGGGTGCCCATCGACAGGGACGGACACGCCACGGAGGGCCGGATGTGATGCACGACCTCGACACCTTGCTTCATGGATATCGAATCCTGAAGAGCCCGGAAGAAATCGCGGCACTGCGCCGCGCGAGCGACATCACCGCGGCGGGACACCGTGAGGCCATGCGCGTCGCCGCTCCCGGAATGTGGGAGTACCAGGTGGAAGCCGCCATGGAGTGCGTCTTCCGAAGCCACGGATCCCCTCGCAACGGGTATCCCTCGATTGTCGCTGGCGGCGCCAACAGCACGATCCTTCATTACAATTCCAACCGGGAAGTCCTCGGCGACGGCGATCTTCTCCTCATCGACGCCGGCGCGGAGTTCAACCTCTACACCGCGGACGTGACCCGGACCTTTCCCGTCAATGGAACCTTCAGCGATGAGCAGCGTGCGGTCTACGACATCGTCCTTGCAGCCCAGAAGGCGAGCATGGACGCCAGCGTCGTCGGCGCGGGCTTCGAGAGCATCCACGACATCTCCGTGCGGGTCCTGACGGAGGGCATGCGCGATCTCGGGCTTCTGGAGGGAACCGTCGACGGCCTGATCGAGAGCGAGGCCTACAAGCAGTTCTACATGCACCGAACCGGACATTGGCTGGGGATGGATGTCCACGACGTCGGCCGCTATTCGAAGGACGGCGCCGATCGCCCATTGGAGCACGGGATGGTCATGACCATCGAGCCCGGCTTCTACATCGGGGTGGAGGACGAGTCCGTGGACGAGCGGTGGCGAGGCATCGGCATTCGCATTGAAGACGACATCCTCATCACCACCGAGGGCCCCGTGAATCTCACGGACATGGTTCCCACGGATCCCGATGCCATCGAAACGCTCTGCCAGGAAACGAGCGCGTTCACACCGATGATGCCGGGAATTCCCGCGTAGCGAGACTGACCATGACCATCCGCGCATCCCTTCTTCTCCTGCTCGCCCTCCTTGGGAACGTCGCGTGCGCCCCCTCGCTCGCGCTTCGCCCGATGGACACCTTGACGCCCGCCGACGCCGTTCCCGCCTGCCAGGCCGAGGGAGACAAGGCGACGTGCCTCGAAGCCGTCGAGGCGGCTCAGAATGCCAGTTCCCTTGGACAAGCGCTCACATCTGCCATCGATGCCGGCCACCTCGGTGAGGAATTCCTCGCCCTCGCTCTGAGCCTGAACCACTCCCCAGCGGTTCAGGACCCCTCCGACGTGCGATGGAACGCCTGGAAGGAAGGCCGCCTGAACCCCCCGCCAGGCGTCGAAACCCGGTGGATCCATGTTGGCTCCAATCCCCCTGATCCCGGCGAAGTGGAGGTTCACTCCGTCGCTTCCCCCGCCATCGCCCCGACTCTCCACCACGGAGACCTTCTTCAACAGATCGCGCTCGCTCTCGGGATGGAAGGGATTTCCTGGGAGCACGAGGGCACCGTCTGGGCGGTCGGCACGGCGCCTACGCTCCGACACCTGGTGGGCGGTTCCACACCCATCCCCTGTTCATCCATTCCGCATTGGCTCCAGGCTGAATCTGATCTCGAAGCCGCCCTCCTCGGCGGTGACTGGAGCGGTGCCCGGGGCATCCTGGGCCGATGGGACGCCACGGTCCCCCCTGGCTTCTGCGCGATGCACGCGGTCCTTTCGTCTGCATTCACCCAGATCGGACGGAGGGCCGGAGATGCCCACCCCGCCGGGGATGGCGCCTCAGCCGATGCCTGTCCCACCTTCCCCCCGCGTACCGGCACGCGAGCACGGATGGAACTATTGGCCGCCACAGAGGTCTCCGAGGAGCTCATGGCGACGATGAAGGGATGGCGAAGGGGCGGAATGTGCACCCCCATCGACGCCCTCCCCCACGAGAGATTGCTGAGTCGATTCCTCGCCCTTGGACGCCCGGATCTGGCCG
>CAVOCR010000322.1:0-3762 GCA_963694245.1 Myxococcota bacterium | reverse complement strand
TCGGAGCTGGGGGGGCGCGGGGGTTCGGCTCTCGCTGTCGCGCAGAGGAATGCCAGAGCCAGGAAGAAGGAGAGAAGAGATGAAGTCCTGAGTTGGTGTGGAACCATCGGGGGACTTTCCCACGCTTTTTCGATCAATTCAAATGTCCGGCACGCACAGGACTCGACCCGAAGGATGCGGTGCGTTAGGGTGCGCCCGCCATGTTGACCGTGAACCAGCTTGAAAAGAACTACGGCGGACAGACGCTTTTCCGAGACGTCAGTCTGCAGTTCAATGCCGGTAGCCGCTATGGGGTTGTCGGTGCCAATGGTTCCGGAAAGTCCACGTTTCTGCGCATCTTGATGAGTGAGGAGGAGCCATCGGCGGGAGAGGTGTCGATTCCTCGTCGTGCCAAGATCGGCGTTCTCTCGCAGGATCACTTCCAGTATGAGGATGTTCCCATCATCGACGTGGTGCTCATGGGACATGCCGAACTCTGGGAGGCGATGGTCGCGAAGGAGAAGCTTCTCGCGAACGCCCACGAGCATTTTGATGCGACTGGTTTCGCCCGTCTCGAAGACGTGATTGAAAAACATGATGGCTATGCCATGGAATCGCGCGCCTCCGAGATTCTCGAAGGCCTGAACATTCCCACTGCGCAGCACCGGGAGCCTCTCTCCGTGCTCTCCGGTGGATTCAAGCTCCGGGTTCTGCTGGCCCAGACGCTGGCTTCCAGCCCGGATGCCCTCCTCCTCGATGAGCCGACCAATCACCTCGACATTCTCTCCATTCGTTGGCTGGAGACTTTTCTCACGGAGTTTCGCGGGTGCGTGATGGTCGTCTCTCACGACCATCGTTTTCTGAACAATGTGAGCACGCACATCGTCGACGTGGATTATGAGCGCATCACGCTCTATACCGGCAACTATGACTCTTTTGAGGAGCAGAAACGCTCTCATCGGGATCGTCAGGAGGCCGAGATCGGAAAGCGGGAGAAGGAGATCGCGGAACATCGGGTATTCATTGATCGCTTCAAGGCCAAGGCGACCAAGGCGCGTCAGGCGCAGAGTCGCGTGAAGCGGATGGAGAAGATCATCATCGAGAAGCTGGCCCCTTCTTCGCGCCGCTATCCGAAGTTTGGATTTGAGCAGATTCGCCCCAGTGGAAAGGATGTCCTCAAGGTGGAGAATATCTTCTTCCAGTACGGAGAGGATCCGCCGGTGCTCGAAGATGTCTCCGTGGAACTCGATCGCGGCGATCGAATGGCGATCATTGGACCGAATGGGATCGGAAAGTCGACGCTTCTGAAGATTGTCATGGGCAAGCTCGAACCGGTTCTGGGCGAGGTGGAGTGGGGGTATGAGACGCATCCCGGATATTTCGCGCAGGATCATCATGAGATTCTGACGAATGGTCGGGACACCGTGGAGGGCGCGCTGTGGAGCGAGGTCCCCAACAAGCCCATCGGAGTGATTCGGGGGAAGCTCGCCGAGGTGCTCTTTGGAAAAGATGATGTGGAGAAGCGCGTCGAGGCACTCTCAGGCGGTGAAGCAGCGCGGCTGGTCTTCTCCATGGTCGCGGTGAAGAAACCCAATGTCCTCGTCCTCGACGAGCCGACCAATCACCTGGATTTGGAGGGAATTGCATCCCTTGCGAAGGGATTGGATGCCTATGAGGGCACCGTTCTCTTCGTGAGTCATGATCGCTGGTTTGTCTCCCAGGTGGCGACACGAATTCTTGAAATTCGACCGGATGGCATCGAGGATTTTCGCGGTTCCTTTTCTGAGTACATCGCCTGGACCGCGGATGACCATCTGGATGGCATTGCGGTGGCCGAGAAGGCAAAGCAGGACAAGCGGGACAAGAAGAAAGTGAAGAAGGTGAAGAAGGAATCGAAGCGCTGATCGCCCTCTAGAGCGCTCCGAGATTCATGCCAGCGCTGTAGCCGTAGCTGACGTGGGCGTCATATCCATAGACCAGTACGCTGATGGGTTTGTCCGCGTTCACTGCATGCGCTCCATCGGTCACTGCGAGTCGGGCGACGGTGTAGCCCGTGTCTCCGACAGCGACGAAGGCGGCAGTGGAGATCGCTGTGCCATCCAGGGTGATCTGGGTCCCCGTCGGGGCGATCACAGTGATGTAGTCCTCCAGGTATTTGTTCGGAACGAGAAAGACGTAATCGGAACGGAACTGCTCGACGGGAGCTGCCAGGATCAGGGCGGGATCGCCGATGGGAGCGCACGAGCAATACTCTCCCCCGTCGGTATCAAAACAGCGGCATCGATGCCCCGGTGGGCAGCCCGCCGCTTCTCCTTCCACGCTGCATTGCGGCGGAAAGCAGATGCTGGTGCCCTGGTATGGGGTGCATTGATAGCCGGTGGAGCAGTTCGCTGCCGAGGTGCATTCCGAGTAGGGCTGGATCGCCATGATTTCCTGAGAGCTCGCGAGCATCTGCGACACGCTCACAGGGCCATTCGCCAATACGACGAAGTCCTGATTGCTGGAGAGGTCCACGAAATTGCCGCGATCCAGCGTCACGGATTCGCGGACTGCAGGGGAGAAGGTCACGAGGGTGTTGTCACTCGCAGCGACCACTCGCCAGTGATCCTGTTCTTGATCCCGTCGCTTGGAATGTGCTGCCACGTGCTTCTTTCCCCAGCTCGCGATGGGAAACATCTGCTGCTCGAGATGGTCCTGGCAGCAGGTCACTGTGGATGCACGGGCCTCGTGCCCTCCAAATACGGCAATGGGGGCAGTGCTTGTGATCTCCGTTCCCGTCAGGTCGCCTCCCGGAAAGTCACTTTTGATCGTCAGCGTCTGGTACGGCTGAATCAGGTAGTCGTAGGACTTTCCAGGGATCATCGCCTCGGTGCCTTCACCACCGAGGGTGAACGTGGAGGGCTTCACGTTGACCCAGGTCTCCGCCTCCGCCGCCATGACCGTCGCAATGGATCGGCTTGGAAATTGGCACATCCATCCGGATCCCGTGCTCTCCAGACACACGCCATCCGTCTGACTGCTGGCACATTCGGCTTCACAGGAGCCTTGATCCGGGTAGTCGACTCCGGTTCCGCTCTGGTCCCGGCTGACGACGATGTACTCCTGACCAAACGTATGACTGGGGAGCAGCAGGGAAGCATCGTTGGAGAACACGTCGACATTGTCGAGGGGGTTGAACTGGTAGGCGACGATGGGTGCGGTGGATTGGACGTGGAAGGCGTTCCACCCGATTCCCGCGCTATCGGGATGGCGTGCTGGGAGGTTGAAAACATGGAGCGCTCCCGGACCGACGGTGGCGGCTCCGACGCCGACCTCCGGGTTTCCAGGCCCATCTTTGATGGAGATGGTGACGTCGGCTTCGCTGCTTCCGAGATTGCTGACAATCACGGCGAAAGGACCGTCCTGGGCGCTCGGGTGGTTGTCGAGATCGGCGGCCCAGTAATCGCATCCGACATTGGTTCCGAATTTGAGGTCGAAGGTGCAGGGAGACTGGCAGACTCCCGCGACACACGCCTGACTCTGCTCGCAGGTGGCCACCAGTTCGAAGCCGGTCCCGTCCGCGTTGCAGACATACGCGCTCTTCGCTTCGCATTTCCCCTGTCCGGGGAAGCACGCGAAGCATTTCCCATCCACGCATTGTTCGTCCGGCGTGCAGCTGTCGGTCGTGGCGTAGGTGCTTCCATCGGCGGCACAGGTCATGACCGTGTCGCCGAGGCATTTGGCTTCATTGGGGATGCATCCCACGCATTGATTGTCTTCGCAGGTTCCCGGTGCGCAGGAGAA
>CAVOCR010000321.1:0-3774 GCA_963694245.1 Myxococcota bacterium | reverse complement strand
CATCAGTTGTGTGGTTCCTCCGATGCAGCGGATGTTGGAATCGGCCTGTGAACGTTATTTTGGGGTCGCTCCCCTGGTCGTTGGACCGGGGATTCGGACCGGGATGCCCATCCGATATGAAAACCCGCGGGAAGTGGGTGCCGATCGCATCGTCAACGCAGTCGCCGCGCATGTTCAGATGAAGACCTCCGTGATCGTGGTGGACTTTGGCACCGCGACCACGTTCGATGCGGTCGACGTGGACGGAGCGTATCTCGGGGGCGCGATCGCGCCCGGCATCGGAATCAGCACGGAGGCCTTGTTTCTCCATGCAAGCAAGTTGCCTCGGGTCGAGATCGCTCGCCCCCGCGCTGTCATCGGTCGGACGACGGTCGACAGCCTGCAAAGCGGCATCTTCTACGGCTACGTGGGCGTGGTCGAGCAGCTGGTCAGTCGCATGCGGAGCGAAATGGTGGAGCCCATCTCGGTGGTGGCCACCGGCGGTCTCGCCCCGTTGATCGCCGAAGCGACAGAGAGCATTGATGAAGTGTTGCCGCTGCTCACGTTGGAGGGGTTGCGCATCATTTACGAGCGCAATCTCCCGTGATCCACCGGGGCTTTTCGGAGCCCGAAAGTTCCTCCTCAGCTCCGCGACTGTCGGACGTATCCCATTGGGATGCGCCGGGTGGGTTGCAGCGTTGCACAATGCCCCTGCATTCTTTCTTTGAACTGGCGCCTTGAATTTGGGATGGTGTCGGAAGCTTCTTCAAGGGAGATCGTTTATGCAGTCTCGTGTTCTTGTCCTCATCGCAACCGGGAGTCTTGTTCTCGCAGGGTGTGGTGCCGAAAAATTCCCCACCGTGCAGACCGAACCTGGAGGCGTCTTTGAGGCGGTTCCCGGCTGGGAGGGTCCCGGGGATTCCTCTGGAGAATCGGGCGGAAGTTTCGAAGAGAGTTCGGAGGAGTCGAGCGGGGACGAGGTCGGGGCTGAAAATGGCGAGACCTTCGGCGAGGAGTCCGGCGAGACCTTCGGCGAGGAGTCCGGCGAGACCTTCGGCGAGGAGTCCGGCGAGACCTTCGGCGAGGAGTCCGGCGAAGAGCCCGGCGAAGAGTCCGGCGAAGAGCCCGGCGAAGAGCCCGGCGAGGAGTCTGGCGAGGAATCCAGCGAGGAATCCGGGGAGGAATCCGGCGAGGAATCCGGCGAGGAATCCGGCGAGGAATCCGGCGAGGAGTCCGGCGAGGAGTCCGGTGAGGAGTCCGGTGAGGAGTCCGGCGACATCTGGGTGATTCCAGACAACGTCGATTGCAACGCGCTTCCCTCGGGCCCGTTCGAGCTCACCAAGCTCAACGGTCCGATGGCTTCGGAGGACCTGGCATTCGATGATGCGGGCAATGTGGTGGGATCCAACGACAACACGATTTTCAAGAGCCCGTACAATGGCTCTCCCGTGGTCTTTGTTCCGAACCTCAATTTCCGTGCTGGAATGCGGTATCTCCCGACAGGGGATCTGGTCGTTTGCAATGACAAGAAGGGACAGCTTGTCCGCGTGGACCCCGAAGGTGTCCAACATGTGATCCTCTATGGCCTGGCGTATCCCAACGGGATGACCGTCGATCTCGAGGGCTATGTGTTTTTCTCCGAACACGATGGAAAGAAGGTCTGGAAGGTCAATCCGTATACCAGTGAGAAGTGGCTTGTGACGACGGTCGTATCCAACCCGAACGGGGTCGCCTTCAGTCCGGATTACAAATACCTCTACATCGATGGCTTCTCGGGAGCGAAGAAGGTCTATCGGGTGGAAGTGCTGGCCGACAATCAGTTTGGCCCGGCGGAAGTCTGGGCGGACAACGTGGGGAGCGGCTGGTTGGATGGCATTGGCGTCGACATCTGCGGAAATGTCTACGTCTGTGATTACAAGAATTCGAACAGTGACATCTATCGGTTGAATTCCGAGGGTCAGAACCTGACCAAGGTGATTCAAGGGCAGCAGGGGCGCTACCTGCCCAACATGCAGTGGGGAACCGGGCTTGGTGGATGGGATCCGTGGAAGCTCTACATTCCGGATGGTTGGCAGAAAGGCGTGTTTGAGGCCGACATCGGAGTTCCCGGGATTCTCAAGCCCTATCCACCGAACTGATCTCCATCGGATGAGTTCCTGGCTTCACTCTCCAGCCGGGAGGAGGAGCCCCTTCAGATATTCGGAGGGGCTCACGAACACCGGGAGTCGTTCACAGCCGATGACGTCCCCGGTCAGGACCTCCGCTTCTTCCCCGATGACCAGAGTCCACGAACCGTCTTCCTGAATGTCCATCTGCGTGATCCCTGCGCCCCCCGAGGCCGGGATGCCTGCGGAGAAAGTCCAGAGATCCTCATTGCTGGTTTCCACGTCGAGCAACGCGGCGTGGGTCCAGCTCAGGGATTCATTCGCGAGGAGTCCGAGAATCGGAAGGTCCACGAGTGCCGTGATCTTCATCTCCGCGATGAATGGGGTGGAGGCGTGGTCGAAGGGGAAGGGCTCCTCCGCGATCGTGTGAACGGTCGTGGCCGTGAAGGTGAGCGTTTCCGAAGCACACGGGACTGCATCGATGTGTGTTGCGTAGCTCAGGAGGTCCCCGGGAATGGGCAGCATCGTGGCGTTGTCTGGAAGCTCTCGTGGACGCTCCAGGGTCCTCACCTGCTTCCAGATGAACCGCTCGGGGGGCGGCTCTCCCACCTGAAGGGCGGGCCAGCCTTCGTCCATGTGTCGGTACTCGAAGTCCAGCACCAGAAAGGTCTCCTGGTGGTTCGCCGAGCGGATGGCATTGGCGTGATCCAACCATTGAGAGGCGAGGTTCAGCGCTTTTTCGTGCACCTCGAGGAGCCTCGCATCTTCGAGAACCCATTGCCCTTCGGGAGTGAGGCTCGAGGACTGGACGCGCTCCACGACGGGAGTCTCGTTGGGCATGGAGACGACGCGGCTCACTTCGGGGAGCGCCGCACCTTCTGGGTTTGTGACGCTTTGGGAGCCCGTCTGCGCATTCATCGTGAGGATGGAATGCGCTCCTTCAGGCGTCGTGAGCAGGGCGAGGGTGAAGACTCCATTGGAGAGCTCCATGGCATCGTCAAATCGCGGGTGGACCAGGACCGCCATGCCTCCGCTCATGTGATCGATGCCGGCATGCCGACGTTCTTCGAAGGCGCCGAATCCAAAATAGCTGGACCAGGTGGAGAGGATGGCTCGCTGGATCGTGCGCTTCTGATCTGCGAGGGGAAGCTCGGAGGGGTGGAGGTAGCCGGTGTTGCTGGTGTAGAGCCCCGCGCCATTGAACCCCTCGATGTCCTCGACGTTGGAGGAGGAGCGGAACCGCAGCCCCTGGGATTCATCGAGGGATGCGAACCGTGCTTTCAGCGCAGCGTCGTAGGTCGCCAGAAGGGATTCATCCAGGGGGGTCTCCTCCACCAGGGCGCGGACACCTCCCGCAGCGAGGACCTCCGCGATGGGGCTCTGAGCGCCTTCTTCCGCGATCCAGGCGGCGAGGCTCACGAGGGCATCTGGCGATCCGCCTTGCTGCATCAACCACGCATCCGCCCCTTCAAGCACGGCGTATCGGAGAGCTCCGTCGCTCTGGAACGAGTCCGCGTCCAGAGCGGCCGTGATCCCCGCGTGGATGGGGGCGATGTGCTCGATAAATCCACGAATGGAGAGCGCAAGGGGGAGGTCCGGGCGATCGATGCCCTCGAGCGCGTTCAAGGCGCAGAAATGGGCTGCCTTTCCGCCAATGAGTCCCACGAACGCTTCAGCCTCATCCAACCCA
>CAVOCR010000320.1:0-3778 GCA_963694245.1 Myxococcota bacterium | reverse complement strand
GACGGGGTATGCTTCAGCGAGCGCTTCCGTGATGCGACCCGTCTCGGAGATCTCCGCGTAGGTGGCGGCGGCGGGGCGGGCGAAGCGGCTCTTGGCGGGGTCGTCGGGATCGATGCCGAAGAGGCCGAAGCGCATCGTCATCCCGTGATTCCATTCGTAGTTGTCGACGAAGCTCCAGAAGAAGAACCCGCGCACGTCGGCTCCGTCGCGAAGGGATCGCGCCAGCCAGGTGAGGTGCTCGACCATGAACTTCGGGATGCCTTCGCCTTCGCCTTCGATGGGCGCACCGTTCTCGCTGATGACGATCGGGAGCTGGTATCGCTCGTTCGCCCACATCACCGCGTCGTAGAGACCCGAGGGGTCCGCGTTCCACACTTCGAGATTGAGCATGTCGACCGACAGCAGCGGCGAGAGGGCGGGCAGCAGCGGAGAGGGTGTTCCGGTGACATGGACCCGGGTGTAGTAGTTGATGCCGAGGTAGTCCATCCTCCCCTGCAGATCCTCCCGTTCTTCGGCCACGCCGTCGAGGTCCCCGTCGAATTGGCCGAGGATGACCGCGTCCAGATACACCGTGTTGAACAGATAGAAGAGATTCTCTGCGCCCGTGACGTCGAGCGGGTTCTCGGGATCCGCGGGCGCCATGGGGGTCAACGCGTAGACGACTCCGACCTCTGCGTTCGTTCCGTCTCCGTCCGCGTCTGCGGCATCGTTGGCGTGGAGCGCATCGTAGATTCGGGCGTGCGCCTCCACGAGCCCTTCGAGGACGATCCGGGCCTCTTCGATGCGCAGGACCACCGCGGGCGGGTTGGTTCGATCGGGAGAGGGGAGCAGGTAGCCCGGGAGCAGGACGGCGAAGGGCTCGTTCAGGGTCGCCCAGAGGTCGATCTTGTCGCCGAACTCCTGGGCGATGAATCCCGCGTACTTGGCGATCTCCTTCACTGTCCGGTCCTTGTCCACCCAGCCGCGCGGCGAGCAGGTGTCGAGGTCCACGTGGCATCCCACGCCATCGTGGATCCATACGGGGAGCGTGTAGTGATTCAAGGTGACCATCGGGGTGATGCCTCTCGCCTTCATCGCATCGAGCATCGCGTGATACGTGGCGAGCGCGTCTGGGTTCGCGAGGGCCTTCAGGGCCTCGTATCCCTCGGCTTCGTCCGTCGCGTCCGGGAACACGCGGCTCCATTCGATGCTGAATCGATAGGCGTTGCTGTGTAGTGTGTCCTTCGCAAGAGCGATGTCGGATTCAAAAAGCTCCCATTGACCGGGTCCGGCGTCGACGGGGTCGCCGCTGATTTCACAGACCGAGTCTTCGACCGTGATGGGATCCGTCACGAACTGGTACCAGTCCGAGCGGGTGTCCAGGCACACCTCGTCAGGCAGCGTGGGACAGCCCATGTCGACTTGAAATCCGGCCACGGCCGTTCCGAAGAGGAAGTCCTTCGGAAAGGTGAGGCCGTCGAGCTCGTGAACTTCCTCCTCGGGGGGAGGGGTCTCCGAGCAGCTCATCATGAGCGCGAGGGACAACGCGAGAATCCGAGTGGCATGCATGATTTCTCTCCAGTGCCGCGCCCCTGGAAGCCCCCGGGGGGGAGCGGCGAAGGCATTCTAGGCGCGTTCGCTCTCGATGTGGAGATAGAGTTTGCGTACGATCGCTTTTTCTTCTTCGAAGACCCATTTGAGGTGCGCTCCAAAGGGGGTCGGCCAGGGCCTTGAACCCGCCGGGACTCGGCTGAACTCGGGCCAGAAGGCGAGCAGATCCGCCTCTTCCGCGGTCCATTGGCCCGCAGCTGCGAGACGTCTCGCGATGGGGGCCATCTGGGCCCAGGGGAGGACCATCTCGACGCCGATGCGGGGGAGGAGTTCTGGATTGAATCCGACGGCGAGGTGAGCGCGTCCTCCGTGAAATCCGATGGGCGCCAGCGCTTCTCGGAGGAGCTCCTGCTTCACCAGGGCGCGCTCCTCCAGGAGTTCGATCAGCTCAGGGAGCTGCATTCCTCCGATCACCACGCGGATCTCGTGGTCGGACCTCGCCAGCATTTTCCCCACGTGGCGGGCGTGGGCTCCTGGCGGGAGCGCGCTCATCCAGTCGCGGATTCGCGCTGTGGACTGGGCGGATCCGAGTGTGTCGCTCAGGTCAGCGCACAGGGTCTCGAGCGGGACGTCTCGTCGAAATTGAGCGAAGAGGCTCGGGAGAGAACTCTGGCTCAGGGAGGTGTCCCATTCCACCCATGCGGTGGGACAACGCTGGGGGTCCAGCGCGATGAATCCGGCGGCATGTTTCCCGACGGTGGGGTGCGCGTTGAAGTGGGATTTCAGGCGCTCTGTTTTCACCCGAAGCGCGAGGTCCCAGCTCCCCGGCATGCCTCCAAGAGTGCACTCGAACACGATGGCGTCGACCTCGTCCGTCTCCTCCAGCCGCTGGCGGATGCGCTTGCTGTTGTCGGGCGATATGCATTCGGACTCGTCCAGGCGGTCGAGGAGGCGTTGGGCTTGTGTCCTGATGGCGAGGGTCATGGCGCTCTCCGGCGGTCATCGTGCCGGATTGGGAGGCTCGTCGGCAATCCCGGACCCGGCTGCTCCTGAGCGGCCTGTCTCACTCATCGAGGGTGCGATGGCTGTTGTCGCAGAACGGAGGCTCTGCCGTATGCTTGCAGTCGCACACCGCACATCGTCTCGGGACGTCCACGTGAAAGACGAAAGGGGTGTACTCGGTCCCCTTGTGGGAACCATCACACCAGGGCTGCTTCTGGGAAAGTCCACAACTGCACCAGGAGTATCGCCCCTGGTCGAGGAGCATGACCTTGGTTCGATGCGCATTGTCGCAGAAAGGGGGATTGCCCGTGTGCTTGCAGCCGCACATGGCATGGCGCTTCTTCTTCGTGACCGTGAACTCCAGGGGTTCGATACCGCTGCCTTCGTGTGAGCCATCGCAGAAAGGCTGTTCTTTGGAGCGGCCACATTGGCACCAATGATAGGTGCCCGGTTCAAGTTCCAGGAGGATGGGTTCGTCGTAGGCGATGAGGGGGCGGGTCATGGTCTCTCTCTCCTGGGGCGTTCTCGTGGACCGATGGGGTCTCCAGTCTATCGAATGGGGTTCCCCAGATTGTAGGGGCTCGGATTCGAGGTGTAGTCCACCCCGGCGGTGCGCTCGCATTCGGGCGGAAAGTGAAGCCGCTTGTCGGCGTAGTAGCGCTCCCGGACGTCGCCTTCGGCCTGTCGGTTGTAGGTGATGTAGAGGGCTCGGCGGCTCCGTGAGCTCGTGTTCCGTGGGGATCGATGGGGGATGTAGGAATCAAAGAACACGATGTCTCCCGCCTGCGCTTCCAGTGGTTTCCATGGAAGCGAGCTCTCCACCGATTCCGCGATCGTGCCGTCTTCTGCCATCGGGAGTTCCGTGTGGACGGGCACAGGGGGGGCAAACTCAAGACAGCCGTTGGCCACTGTCGCGTCATCGATCGCGACCATCATGGTCACATGATAGCGGTGACCGAAGGTGGCAAACGCAGGAGCATCCTGATGTGCGGCGAATCCAGACCCGCCTGCTTTCTTGAAGTTGATCTTCTCCTTGAAGAGGACGGCTTCTTCGCCCATCAACTGACTGACGAGCGCGAGGGTGCCGGGTCCTCGGATCAGGGCGTCGAGATCCGAGTGGTGCTGAGTGAAGTTCTCGACGCGGCAGAGGACCCGATCGTTCTCCTCGGTCGTTTCGAAGTATTTCATCCACTGCCCGGGGGCCTCGGACCATTCTGAGACCGCGTCGGTCCAGCGCTGGAGTGCC
>CAVOCR010000319.1:0-3794 GCA_963694245.1 Myxococcota bacterium | reverse complement strand
CATCGCGTCAAGCACGTGCACTCCGTCTGCATCCATCACGGCCTCGGTGTACTGCGGGAGCGTTCCGTGGCCGTGGGCGGGCATCATGGGCTCTGCGATCACCGTGAGACCCTCCATGCCGCTGTCGTCGCTGATCACGAGGGCGACTCCCCAGGTGTACTCGCCGACGAAGTCTGGCACCGGAGCGCTGCTCTTGAGGACGAAGCCCAGGGCCTTGTCTTCTCCCGAGAGGAAGAGGTTTCCCGTGTACTCGTGCGGGGCCGCGGAGTTTGTCGCTTCTGCGGCTGTGTAGCCAAGGTCGGCGCAGGGATGGAACAGGCAGAAGCCTCCATCATCCGGCTCCACGCCATTTCCGCAGCCAGCGAGTGCGAAGGCCGTCGCGAAGGCGAGGGAGAGAAACATTCCTGGTGGCAGGGTCACGTGCATCACGGCGAAAGGCTATCGAATGATCCGGGAGGCTTCAAGGCGCTAGTTCGTGGTGAGCTTGTCCGTCACGCTGGCGAGGTCGTCTCCCCATTCATTGTCGCGGTTGCGTTGGCCGGCGCGTTCGATGCGCGCCTGTTTCTGGCGTTCCACGAGGTCATGGTGGGTCGTGAAGTACTGAAGGCTCTCTCCCACGAAGTCACGCACAGTCGAAAAGCCGTGTTCTTCCATGAAGGATTCCAGGCCCTCGATGAGGCCCTTGACCATGCCATGTCCTTGAAGCATCGCCCCGGTGCACACCTGGACGGTCGACGAACCGAGGAGGATGAATTCAATGGCGTCGTTGGCGCACATGACGCCGCCAATCCCGGAGAGCTCGAGTTCGGGCTGATCGATCACCATCTCGGAGCACATGCGAAGGGCGATGGGCTTGACTGCGCCGTAGCTGAATCCTCCCGGCGTGGAGCGTCCCTCCACCGTGGGTACGGGACGAAGCGTCTTCAGATCCACGCCTGTGACGGCGAGAATGGTGTTGATTGCGCTGACACCGTGGGCGCCACCGGCGATGGCGGCGCGGGCGGGGACGCGGATGTCCTGGATGTTGGGCGTCATCTTCGCCCAGATGGGGAGATCAGTGGCCTCCACGACCCATCGGGTGACTTCCTCGACGATGGCCGGATTCTGTCCCATGGCCGCGCCCATGTTGTCTTCGGGGTGGCCGTGAGGGCAGGAGAAGTTGAGTTCAAATGCGTCCACGCCGGTCTCAGCTACGATTCCAGTCAGCTCCTGCCAACGATCCTTGTTGTGCTGTTCCATGATGGACGCGATGAGGATGCCTTCGGGATAATCGTCCTTCAGGCGTTTGAAATCGTCCAGCCAGTCTTCGAGGCCCCGGTCGGAGATGAGTTCGATGTTCTGGAACCCATAGACCTGGCTGCCATCGGGGGTCCGGAGCTTCCCGTACCGAGGTGCCACGTTGACCACCTCGGTGGTATCGAGGCTGATGGTCTTGGCCACCACGCCGCCCCAGCCGAGCTTGAAACACCGTGCGATCGTCTTGTAGTTGGTTCCCGGAGGCCCCGATCCAATGACAAAGGGATTGGAAAAGGACATTCCGTTGACGTTGATGCTCAAGTCGGCCATCGCCAGCTCCTCCCGGTGTTCACCGTGTATGCCCGCAGGGTACCTTCATTTCAGGGCCTGGCAAGTTGCTTTTCAGGCGGCCGATTGCACGAGGATCCCCGCGTTGCTGCCCTCGGTCAGGTATTCGTGATAGCGCATGTGGAAGTCGACTGCGACGATGTCTCCCTCCTCCAGTTCGCGCCATACATTCTGGCCTTGAAGCGCCTCGCTCGACACGACGAAATGCGACACGAAACCGGTGGTCGTCGGAGCCTCGCATTCCACCTGGTGGAAGGGGCAGTCGTCGCGTTCACCGCAGGAGGATTTATGGGTGCTCACGAGGAGCTCCTTGCCGCCGGCATGGGCCGCCATGAGGTCGCCGTTGGAGACAGCGAGGGTCAGGAGTGCGCGGTGGGTGCCATCGTCCGCGATTTCGCGTACCTGTCGGACCGTCTCCCGGAGCGCCTCTGCCACTGAATCGAGGGGGATTCCCTGTCGATGCAGCTCATGGCGTTGGGAAAGGTTGGTCAAAAAGAGATAGAAGATGACCTCGGAGTCCGTGTCGCCAAGAATGTATCGACGGAGAACGGGAGCAACGCGCTCTCGGATCTGGTCTCCCACTTCCGCAAAATTGGGAATGTCGCCGTTGTGGGCAAACACCCATCGCCCGTACTGGAATGGGTGGCAGTTGATGGAGGTATGCTCCCCCTGTGTCGCCTTTCGAATGTGGGCGAGCACGGTCTCGCTGCTGACGATTCCGCTCACCCGTTTGAACAGGCTCGACTGAAGGGCCTGTGTGGCGGTCTTGATGACATGGGGCGCGCCTGCGACGTAGTACGCCACACCCCATCCATCGGGGTGGTGCTCACTTTGGCGCATGAGCGCGTTGTCCGCGCTGACGAGCGACGAGTGAACCTGACTCTGAATCACGGATCGGAATCCAAAAATGCGGCACATGCAGGTGACAGTAGCACATTCTGTGGGGACGCTCCACGGGCGAAACCGAGGGCGGTGAAGGCTGTGGACAATCGCCCGTAAATGCCGATCTTGACTGCGTTTTCACCGCACACTAGAGTCCATTTCTCAGATCAGTGGATTCCACAGTCCCGCGGAGATGACGTGCACGAGCTACTACAGAACTGTATCGGCGGCGAATGGGACGTGTCCGTGACTGGAAGGACGTCGCCGAACACGAATCCGGCGACAGGTGAGGTCCTCGGTGTGTTCACGGTGAGCGATGAAGCCGACGTGGATCGGGCTGTGGCCGCGGCGAGCGCAGCGTTCCCGGCCTGGCGGGCCACACCCGCCCCGAAGCGCGCGCATGTCATCCTGGAGGCATGGCGGCTCCTCGGTGAGCGAGCGGAGGAAGTGGCGACCGCCCTCACACTGGAAGAGGGGAAGGTGTTCGCAGAGTCCATGGGGGAGGTCACGAAGTCGCGGTCCATCCTCGAGTTCATGGCCGGGGAGGGGCGTCGCTTGAATGGGGAGACCATCCCTTCTGAGTTGCCCAACACGTTCGCGTGGACCCAGCTGGATCCCCTCGGGGTCGTGGGGCTCATCACGCCCTGGAACTTTCCCATTGCCATTCCCTTCTGGAAGATTGCCCCCGCCATTGTCAGCGGCAACACCTGCGTGTTCAAGCCGGCGGAGCAGACCCCGTGGACAGGGGATCTCGTGACCCGCATTTTCCAGGACGCGGGACTCCCGGCGGGGGTGCTCAACCTCGTCCACGGATTCGGGGAGGACTGCGGTGATCGCATCGTACGTCATCCCGAAGTGAAGGCCATCAGCTTCACAGGATCCAACCCGGTCGGGACCCACATCTATGCCACCGCGGCCGCACAGCTGAAGAAGGTTCAGTGCGAGATGGGAGGCAAGAACCCCATCATCGTGATGGAGGACGCGGACCTCGAACTTGCCATCGCCAGCGCCGCGGCGGGTGCATTTGCGTCCACCGGCCAGCGGTGCACGGCGACATCGCGGGCGATTGTTCACGAGGATGTCGTCGAGGCCTTTGTGGCCGGGGTTCAGGCGAAGGCTGGAGAATATCGACCCGGTCCAGGCATGGATTCCCAGTTCAATGTCGGTCCTGTGGTGGACTCGGGCCAGTTTGAGACGGTCATGAAGTACATCGAAATTGGCAAAACGGAGGCGCGCCTTGTCACGGGTGGGTTTGCGGTCACCGACGGGGCGTGTGCGGGGGGCCATTTCGTGGCTCCAACGCTCTTTGCCGACGTTGCGCCGGATGC
>CAVOCR010000318.1:0-3795 GCA_963694245.1 Myxococcota bacterium | reverse complement strand
GGCGGCGGTCGAGCCGTCTCCCGGAACCACGCTAGAACGCGAGTTCCACCCCACCACCCAGACTCCATGCACTCGTGCTCTCGTATTCCGTTTCTCCGTTCTGATCGGTCACGAGATGCCATTGCTGGGCATAATTCGCGGACACGAACCCCGGCCCGTAGACCATGTATCGGGCGGAGGCGACCAGGAGCGCGCCGTCCAGATCAAATACCTGCGAGAGATTGTCAAAGTTCCGCTTCGTGTACTGCGCGGCAAACTTGAATCCGAAGATGTAGGGAAGCGCGGTCCGCAGCGTCAGGTTCGCATTGCCATCTCCGGGATAATCCTCATAGGTCCCTCCGACGGCCAGATAGGTCCCCCAGCGATAATCGAGGCTCCCGAGAACCCCATGACGGGATTCCAGCCCCTCATCTCCCACCGCCCCTTCAAAATGATCGAACTTCGTCCGAAAGACGCCCTCGGCCGAGGGAAAGCTGAAGCGCTCAATCTCGTAGAGACTGTTGAAGTAGCTGGGCTGATAATGGGCGGTGGCGAAGCGATACTCGAGACGGGTGTCCAGATGCATGTCCAACGGCATGTGCACGTTGACGAAGCTCCCGAGGTGAGTCCCCATTCCCAGGCCATTGAAGCCCACGACGTCCAGATAGGGAACCACCTCCAGCATCTTCGTGGCGATGATCTCCCATTCAACATCCCATCCATAGAAGACAGCCTGCGCCTTCTGCGAGGAGATCGGGTTCTCGGTGGAATCCGCGGTCAAGACCCCCGATGGAGCCGAAAGGTCCCCCACGAAGAACAAACCTGTCGCGATTCGCTGAAGCGCATCCGACTCCTCCCCGACCGCCAGCGGATCGGAGGAAAACACGGTCATGGGTCGGAAATAGGTACGGAGCCCGACGATGCTGGGAGGCGCGATGTCATCCACCAGGAACTCCACGCCCCCGTAGCCGAAATCAACCGTGGTGCGGAGACCCAGCTTGTAATGGTTGAGGTCGACCACGTTGTAGTATCGATCCACCACGGTCGCATGCCCCATCGACACCCCATTGAACTCTCCGACACGGAGATAAAAGGGATCTCGGGGAGCGCCATATTGCAGATAGCGCAGAATCCGCAGGTAATCGTGGAACTCGTCCCAGTCCTCCGTCCGCAGAACGCAGTCGTCCTTGCAGAGAGGCGCCTCGTCATGGATTCGGAAACGAAGAGGGATCTGCACCCCAAGGGACCATTTCGAAAATTGGAATGCGGTACCAAAATTGAACGTGAAGAAGAGATCCTCTTCCACCGCACCGAAACCAAGTCCCCCTTCGAGGTGAGTCGTGAGAGCATCCTGCGCGGTCGCGCTCTCAGGTAGACCTGTCGCAGCAGCATCCGCCACTTCGGAGCCCTGAGCCCAGGACGAAGGTGACATCGCGAGCGTCGCGAAAAGAGCGGGAATCAAAGCACTCGGTATCCAGCGCATGGAAGACTGCCTCCATCTAAGGGGCGAATAACGCCCGTGTTTGCTCGCCCCAGGACCGCCACACTCGTCGAATCGCGTTGCCAGCAGGCTGCTCGCCGACTATAACCCCGGACCGTGCGCGGGAGAAATTTACGCCGTGACGATGCGCGTCAACGAAATCTTCGAGTCGATCCAGGGCGAGGGTACCCACTCCGGTCAACCCTGCACGTTCGTTCGCTTCACGGCGTGCAATCTCCGTTGCGTGTACTGCGATACCGAGCACGCCTTCCATGAGGGCGTTGCCTGGGAACGGCACTCTCTCGTGGACAATGTACGGGACCGAAACATTCCCCTGATCTGTGTGACAGGAGGTGAGCCGCTGCTTCAGGCCGAGCTCGTCCCGTTTCTGAATGAACTCCTCGAGGCCGACCTGAAAATCCTGCTGGAGACCGGCGGATCACGTCCCCTGAATGCCATTCCCCCCGATGTCATCAAGATCGTCGACGTCAAAACTCCCGGCGCGTTTCAGCCCGGATGGAAACTGACAGACGCTCTCCCTGAGAAATCCCTCGCCGAAAGCTTCCACCCGGGAAATCTCGAGACGCTCTCCTCCCACGATGAAGTGAAATTTGTCGTCACGAGTCGGGACGACTACGTCTGGGCGTGTCAATTCATGCAGGAACACGCACTCGCGGAGCGGGTGCGCGAGATCCTCTTCAGTCCCGTGCATGGCGAAGTCGATCCCCGGGATCTCGTGAACTGGATGTTGGAAGATCGCCTCTCGGCGCGACTCAACCTGCAGCTCCACAAATACATCTGGAGCCCAGACACCCGGGGAGTCTGACAGGGTTCCGCCGCTCAACGACGCTGCAGGACCCGCCTCCAATGATGCGCTGATTTCTCTCCATGCGCCTCCGCCAGCCATCCGACCAACCGCTTCATCTGCTTCCAATCCCCCAGTTTCCGAGCGAGCCCAAGAGCAGACACGAGCGCGGGTTTAGAACGCTCTTCCGGCGACTGGCTGGCGAGTCTGGCCATCTGTGTGGCGAGGGACTTCTGGAGTGGATCCACATCATGCGCATCGCCCTCCTGCACTGAAGGAACCGCTTCCGATGCAGCCCTGGAGCCCACGTTCATCTCGGGAGCGGGAGAATCCGTCGTCCCCGCGGCCGGTGCGAGGGCCGGAGAGAGCCCCCCCGCCGCTCCGGAAGAGCCCTTCCGAGCGTCGTGAAGACCGCCCGCAACGGACGGGTCCAACACATCGAGGAGCGGCTTCGCCGCAGACTTCCGGAGCGATTTCTGTGGCGCCCGCTCCGCCCTCTTCTCTGCTCGCTGAACGTCGGCATTCATCGGTACAGGTGCGATGGCCTGCTCCTGTCCCTTGAACGACGAGACGCCTCCGCGACTCCGTTTGAACTCGCCGAAGGACGTGCCGCCGGACTTGACGCTCCGCGCGTTCTTCGTGCCCTTCCCACTCTTCCCGCTCTTCGCACTCCCCTTCTTCCGCTGCCGCAAAGCGCGAGAGGACTTCTGCTTCTCAAGGACACGAGGCGCCGCTCCCAGCTGGGGACTGGGTTCGGACGCTCCGGAGCCGATGCCTTTCAGCGCGCTCTCCGCGGGGGAGTCCTCCCAGGCCTCTTCGAGCTCATCGACCTCTTCTGCAGCCATCATCGCCTCGAGAGAAGGGGGCGTGGGAGGCGACTCCGGCGCCGGAACCTCCGGAGCCACCGCGACGGGCGACGCCGGTTCCAACACACGTTCCGGTCCATCCTGCTCCAGGGGCATGAAATCCGCGACGTAGAGTCCTACACCCCCGACCAGGACCAACGCCAAAGCGCTGGCGAATGCCGGCTGATTCCATCCTGCGAGAAATCGCTCCCAACTCGTGGGTGTGGATTCCCGACGCTCTTCGGCGACCCTGCGCGCCTCCGCGAGAACCGTTTCGCGCACCGCATGGGACACGGGAAGGGCTTCGGGAACATCCCTCCAGGCTTCACGGGTCCGGGTCATCTCCTGAAGTTCCGCCTGCAGATCCGGATACTGAAGGAGCCCCTCCTCCAATTCGGCGCGTTCTTCTGGAGAGAGTTCCCCATAGAGGTACTCCAGCAGCTGCGCCTGAATGCTCTCTCGCGTCCTCGACATGACTCGACTCCTGACCCCTATTCCGGGGCCATGTCCTTCAAATGTTCGCGCAACGCCTGGAGAGCGTAACGCATCCGACTCTTCACCGTGGGAACTCCCACATCCAACATCTCCGCGATCTCCTGAAAACGAACTCCGTGCACTTCTCGCAGCAGAAACACCGCGCGCTGCTCGTCTGGGAGCGCATCAAGCCCCTCTTGCAATGCCTCCGT
>CAVOCR010000317.1:0-3809 GCA_963694245.1 Myxococcota bacterium | reverse complement strand
GGAGTAGGTCGCGTCGAGCCACGCCTCGTTTCCGCAAATGCCCTGAACGATCGTCTCCACCGTGTGTGTCCGGGAGACATCGGGCAGTTCGGGGTTGTAGGCGAAGATGGGATCCTTCGTCATCTCGTGGGCAGACTGGGTCGTGTAGAAGCGGGTGAGCTTGGAGCTCGCGTCGACCATCTCCTGGATGCCGACGAGGGGGTCGACCAGCTCCTTGATGATGCGTCCCTTGAGTAGCGGGAGATCAACCGCGATCTCGGTTCCCTCGGCATCCATCACCTCGATCCAGTGCTCGAGGTAGCTGAAGAACTCCTCGTCTGTCGTCAAGTGCGAAGCGTTGTCGAAGCAGCTGTTCTCGATGCATCCCCAGTACTGCACGTCACAGCATTCAGTTGCGCTGTTCGAGTTGCAGTGCTCGTCATCCACGCTGGCGTTGTAGTAGCAGTTGCCGAAGGGATATCCCGTCATGCCCTCGGGCTTTTCGACCTCGGCCTGAAGGATGGGGATGTAGTCGTTGCTGGAGATTCCGTGGTTTTTCACGGCCTTCAGCACGCCTTTGAGGTCTTTCGACGCGAGGATGTGGTCGACATCGGCGAAGTTCTTCGTCGCGAACTGGTTGTCGAGGTTCAGGGTGTCCACGTCTCCCGCGAATTCCGTGACCCACGCGTGACCATTGAGAGTGTCGATGGCCTCGTTGACGACATCAAAATAGTTGCTCGCGCTCGGGAAGGCGATGGCTGCGTCGTTCACGATGGCGTGCATGAAGTTCTTGGGGATGGCTCGCGCCTCCCCGAGGACGAACACCATGATGGGCATGTTGTCGGTCGCAGCGATCCCCGTGAGCTTGAGGGGAACACAGGGGGCCTCCTCTCCGAGGTGAAGGCTGACAGGCTTCAGCTCGCCTGTGCTTGCGCCCGACTGGAGGCGGAGACCGATGAAGACGTAGTCGCTGGAGACGTAGTGGTCGAGCACCGGCCGTGCGATCTCATCCTGGAGGTACCCGTTCTCATTGAGCCACGCAAAGAGCGCGTCCGCGTCTGTGGCCTTGATCAACTGGGCGTCGAAGGGCCCGATGTTGGCCTCTTCCAGCACAACCACGGGCGGAGGGGCCATGCCGCCTTCCTCGCCCCCTTCGCCTCCCGTCTCTCCCCCTTCTTCGGAATCCCAGGAGCCCGCCTCAGTGGCCGCGTTCATGGAGGGGGGACACGCTTCTGCGAGGATCGTGTTGTCAACGCTGAAAATGGGGTTCGTCCGATTCTGAAGCTGGTCGAACAGCCGGGGGTGGGAGATCTTCAGGAACTCCTCGAGGGGCCGAATCTTGCCCTCTTGATCCGTGGGTGCGTCGAGGATGGGCATGATCCAGCCGAAGTCCGTGGCCTCGCCGGAGTACATGATCTCGATGTGCATGTCGATGCCGGCGTCGTGCTGGCGGAACACGATGCGTTCGCCGGCCTGATAGATGGGGACCTGGTCGTTCGCATTGCAGAAGAAGCCGCCGCATGCACGGGCGTCTCCTGGAACGAACACGGCTGCCAATGCGGCGGCACATGCGATGAGTGGAAACATCAGGTTTCGATACAGGGTGTTCATGAGAATCCTCCGGTTTGCTCTCCGGGGTCATGAAAGAGCAAGAGATGTGCCAATCCTTGAACAAGGCGCAGCACTGCATCCAGGGCTCATCGCCACAGAATGATTGTGTAGAGAAATGCTACACAACGTGTATTTTAGGGTGATTTTGTCCGGTTCAGACAGTCCAGGTGTCGCCCTTCAGCAGTTCGTCGAAGATGGAGACTTTCCCGGTCTTTTCGCGGGCTGTTTCGATCTGTGCGATGGCGAGTTCATCGTACACGGGCCGCTTCACGGCTCGGATGACACCCACTGGCGTGGGGAATCCGCCCTCTGCATTCATCTGCGCGAGCATCGAATGATAGGCAATCGGCCCCTGTTCGTCGTGGACGGGGAGTGAATCGCGGTCCACATCGGCCAGGAGGACGACCTTCGGGCTGAATCCCTCAATCATGATCGCCTTGTCGTCGTTGGCTCCGAAGATGAGGGGTTCACCATGGGTGAGCTCCACCACCTGCTCCTTCTTGGTCTCCTTTTCCGTGAGGTGGAAGAAGGCGCCATCGTTGAAGATGTTGCAGTTCTGGTAGACCTCGACAAAGGCGTTTCCGCTCCAATGTCCGGCACGTTCGAAGATGGTTCCCATGTGCTTGGGGTTCCGATCGATGGTGCGGGCCACGAAGGATGGATTGGCGCCCAGGATCAGCGAGAGGGGTTTGAAGGGCGTATCGATCGAACCATGCGGTGTCGACTTGGTGCGCTTCCCGAACTCGCTGGTGGGGGAGAACTGTCCCTTGGTCAATCCGTAGATCTGATTGTTGAAGAGAACGATCTTCAGGTCCACGTTGCGACGAATCGCGTGAATGAGGTGATTCCCACCAATCGAGAGGCCATCGCCATCGCCCGTGATCACCCATACGCTGAGGTCGGGGTTGGCGAGCTTCAGGCCCGTCGCGATGGTCGGTGCCCGGCCATGGATCGTGTGGAATCCATACGTGTTCATGTAATAGGGGAATCGACTTGAGCAGCCGATTCCGCTGATGACTGCGAAGTTCTCCCGTTCGATTCCGAGCTTGGGGAAGACCTTCTGGAAGGACGAGAGGATGGCATAATCCCCGCATCCAGGACACCAGCGTACTTCCTGGTCGGTCTTGAAATCGGCGCGCTTCAATGGGGCCTGTTCGGTAGCAGTCATTCGCTTCCCTCCAGTATTTTCTTCGCCATTTCAACGAGTTCGGAGACTCGGAACGGTTGTCCCTGAACCTTGTTGTATCCGAGCACATCCACCAGGAACTGCGCGCGGAGCAGGCCGCGCAATTGACCGAGGTTGAGCTCGGCACAGACGACATGCTTGAAGCTCCGCATGACCTCGGCGACATTGGCCGGCATGGGGTTCAGGTGCCGAAGGTGCATGTGGCTCACCTTCAATCCTTCACTCTGCAATTCATCGGCGGCGGTTCTCAGTGAACCGTAGGTGCCGCCCCACCCGATGAGCAGGAGGTCTCCAGTGCTTTCTCCGAGTATTTCGGCGTCCGCGATGTCAGCGACGGCGCGTTGGACTTTCTCCGCGCGTGTCTTGCACATCCACTCGTGATTGTTGGAGTCGTAGGAGACGTTTCCTGTTCCCGCTGCCTTCTCGAGTCCGCCGATTCGGTGCTCGAGGTGAGGGATCCCCGGGGGAGCCCAGGGGCGTGCAAGAGTGGTCTCATCGCGCTCATAGGGAAGAAACGCCTCTCCCTGTTCGCCGCCTGCGAAGCGGACCTCAATGGGCTCGAACTCTTCCTTGTTGGGAATGAGCCATGGCTCCGCGCCATTGGCGATGTAGCCGTCTGTCAGCAGAATCACCGGGCACATGTACCGGGTCGTCAACCGTGCGGCTTCGATGGCGGTTCGGAAGCAGTCGCTGGGGCTTTGAGCCGCAATCACGATGCAGGGCGATTCTCCATTTCGGCCATGAAGGGCCTGGAGGAGATCCGACTGTTCGGTCTTTGTCGGAAGCCCGGTGCTGGGACCTCCACGCTGGACGTTGATGACGACGAGCGGAAGTTCCGTGATCATCGCGAGTCCCAGGGCCTCGGCCTTGAGTGCCATCCCGGGACCACTGGTCGCGGTGATCGCGAGGGCGCCCCCAAACGCGGCCCCGATGGCCGATCCCACGGCGGCGATTTCGTCTTCCGCTTGAAAGGTCTTCACCCGATGTGATTTGTGCTTGGACAACTCATGAAGAATGTCGGAGGCGGGGGTGA
>CAVOCR010000316.1:0-3810 GCA_963694245.1 Myxococcota bacterium | reverse complement strand
CTCGGACAGCGCGTACGGCTACTACTACTCCACCGAATATGCGATCTACGAAGACACCACACTGGATGACGTCCTGCTCGATGAAGCCATCCAGATCTTCATGGGAGCGGAGACCATCGACGACGGCGTCCACGACCCGAACGATGTGAACGACTTCGCCACCCTCGTCGAGCTCATCGTGACCCAGGCGGATCTGAATGCCCTGATCAACCAGGGGATCCCGACCTTGAACTTCCCGGGCGTCATCCAGAACTCCAACACCATCGGAGGTCAGACGTTTGAGTACCAGGGAGACGTCATCATCGATCTCGAAGTGACGAACATCCACGTCTCCTCGGGCATGAACATCCACCTGGACCCCGCGGATCCGATCCCCGCGCAGGGCAAACAAGGGGGAATTCAGGCGGCGGGTGAAATTCCGATCATGTTCGGCGCCACTTGTACAAGCGATGCCAACTGCACCGAGCCAGGCCTCGAGACATGCGACGGGAACGCGGGGCTGTGCACCGGACCGGCCATGACCTTCGGACTGACGCTCCAAATCGTCTTCGACTTCACGATACAGACCGCCTGGACTCCGCCTTTTGGTCCCACCATCCCCATTTCGGCGAATCTCCAGCCGACCCTCGCGACCACCACCACCGGCTGGGTATCGGACATCACCTTCGACACCTTCTATGAAATCGCCAAGGAGCCCGCGGGTCCCCTCCTCATCAACGCGCTCGACTTCAACGTCGATCTGGGCGAGATCCACATCGAGCCCCTCGAGGACAATTCACTCGAGCTGGGAGACGTCCAATTCGAAGTGCTTGGACTCTCGGCTCCCGCCTTCAATCTCGGAACCGTTCCCATCGACTCGCTCCTCAACGGGGTCGGGGGTCTTCTCAGTCTCGTTCTGGACCCGGTCATCAACTTCATCGATGACGAGCTCAGCTTCATCTTTGAACCCCTGGTCGTGGACCTCGCAGAGCTGGCCTTCACACAGGCGTTGGAGTCTCTGGAACTGGAAGAGGAACTGGAAATCCCCGGAGTCCTCGGAAGCGACCCGACAACAGCGACTCTGAAATCCTCGCTCTCCAGTGTGAAATTCACCGCCAAGGGCGGGGCGATCGGACTCACAGGAGCCGCCCACGCCGACAGCCTGATCGACCATGAACCCATCGGGAGTCTCCTCCGAGATGGATGCAACCAGACGGACACGGGAACCTGGGACCCCTTCCTGGAAGACGGGGGGGCGGCCCTCCCCGGCATGGCGATCGGCGTGAAGCTCGACTTCCTGAATGAGCTCGTCTTCTCCTTGTGGCGACAGGCTCTCCTCAACATGGACCTGGACGAAGTGGCGATCGCCGAGTCCGCCCCCGAGTTGGCAGAATTCGGCGTGAAGTCCATCGCCATTGATGCCTACCTCCCCCCGATCCTGAGCGACTGCAATGACGCGCAGCTCCTCCGACTGCAGCTCGGCGATCTCTTCATCCAGTTGGACGCCAACCTCATCGGAGTCGGCGTCGTCGGCGACATGTTCGCGACCGTGGAGGTCGACGTCGACGTGACGACGGACGAGGAAGGCCTGGTCGTGGCCATCAACGGCTTCAGCCAGTTTCACGTGGATGTTCTCGCGATCAATGAGACCTGGGTCGACAAGGAGACCGAGCTTGAGAACATCATCGTGGAGGTCTTGAGCTCGCAGCTCGCAACCTTCCTCGGAGACTCCCTCGGAAGCTTCCCCCTCCCCGCGATTGATCTCTCAGGAGTCGTGGATGGCGTTCCCCCGGGAACGGAACTCGAAATCGGACCGACGCAAACGAGCGTGGAGCATGGCTATCTGGTGATCGAGGGCAAGCTCAACTGAGGGATTTCAGGGGACCACGCCGGCGAGCACCGCGGGCGTCGCTTCAAACACGAAACCCACCGAAGCCGCGTCGGCGACCCCATCTCCATCCGTATCGATGTCCGTGACCACGAGCCCATCCAGAAGAAGCGTCAAGGTCGCGGCATCCAGCCCTGCAGGAAGCTGCTCAGGTGGCACGACCTCCAGCGCCGAGAAGAGATCCGCTTTGCGAATCGCTCCGCCCATCACGCCCTCCATGCCGACGATTCCCCCCTCCTCAATCATGAGACTGGCCTCGATGGTCAACGCATAGAGATTGAGGGAAAGGACCGCATCCCCCACCGGAAAGAGGATCGGAAGATTGTTGCCCGGTCCCCCGGCGAAGACCGTGGAATCAGTGACTGACGCCGGGAGCGCCATGACCGGCTGACATGCCTCATCCAGCGTCTCGGGTTCCACGAGAATGCTGCAACCTCCGGACGGGACATCACACTCCGGATCCGCAAAGGAGCCCGTGAAGGCCAGAAGTGTGTAATCGCCGCCCGCGATGGACCATCCTTCATGGGCAAACGAGATCACGAGGCTTCCGTCGGCGATGGAGGACACGAGCGCGCTGTTCACAAAGGACCCGGCGACGCTCAGGGCATTGTCCGCCCCCTCCGAGCACGCCGAAGCCGGACTGCAGGTCGCCGGATTCCCATCGACGTCCAGAGCCTCGCCCGGTGTCCCGTCGGCTCCAATGACCAACGAGGTGATCACCTGCGCCTGTTCCGGAAAATCAGGGGTGCATGTACACGGGGAGGCATCCCCCACGCAGACCCCCGACGCACAGGCATCCGGAGTCGTGCATTCCACTCCATCATCGCAGGCGAGCCCCTCTTCCTCGGGGGCATGGACGCATGCGCCGCTCCCCTCGCAGAAATCCATCGTGCACGCGTTGCCGTCATCGCAGGATTTGGCGCTCCCCCCGCAACTGCCCTCTGTGCAGGTGTCCAGGAGCGTGCAGGCATCCCCATCGTTGCAGGGCCCTTCATCCGTCAGATGAATGCAGCCCTCGGTCGTTCCCGGAACAAAGAGCTCGGGATCACAGCTGTCGATGGTGCAGGGATCCCCATCTTCACAGACGCTCGTCGCGTCCACACAACAGGAATTCACGATCGGGGAGTACACACATCCCAGTCCCGGATCACACGCGTCCAGGGTGCAGGAATTGCCATCGCTGCAGGGGTTCGGGGCGCCGGGTTCACACGTTCCCTCGTTGCAGACATCCCCGACCGTGCAGAGGTCCCCATCCGAACAGACCGCGTCCTGCACGGGGTGGGAGCAGCCGATGAGCGGATCACAGACATCCTGGGTGCAGGGCTCTCCGTCCACACAATCCACGGGCACCTGCCCCGCGCAGATCCCGGTCTCATCGCATTGATCGTACGACGTGCAGGCGTTTCCATCGTCACAGGGGTTCAATTGAGGCACATGCACACATCCGACATCCGCCGCGCAGGCATCGTTGGTACACGGACTGGAGTCATCACAATCCAGAAGAGTCCCCTGGCAGACTCCCTCCAGACAGGTCTCGGACACGGTGCACATCGTGCCATCATCACACCTCGCGCCTTCTTCAAGCACCGTCCATTCCGTCGCTGCGACGCCCGGATCACAGACACGGCACGGCTCCAAAGTGCTGGCGCTCCCCTCCAGGCGACAGATGTTGGCGATCAGGCAGGTATCGGGCAGAAGCGGATGGGTGCAGGTGCCATCGCCCTCGCAACTGTCCAGCGTACAATCCCGCCCATCCTCGCAGGAATAGGCCGTGCCCTCGCACTCCCCTCCGAGGTCACAGGCATCTGAATGCGTGCAGGGATCCTCGTCGTCGCAGGAATCCCCGAATGCACACGATGGCGCCACCCGGACATCGTCCTGGACGTCCTCATCAATCGTTCCGTCAGGCGTCCCGTCGGCCTCGATCCCATCGCCAACGCTGT
>CAVOCR010000315.1:0-3812 GCA_963694245.1 Myxococcota bacterium | reverse complement strand
CCACGGCCTTCAGTTTTCGTTGCACCCGTGTGCTCGCTGACTTCACTTTCTGTTGAAGTTGTTCGATCTCCGCGCTGAGAAGGGCTTGTTCCTCCAGCAGGCTTCCGTTGAATACGGGATGGCTCTTCAAAGAGGAGACGCGGGCCCCGAATCGGGCGCTGCCTTCGGCGATGCGAGGGGAGCGTTCCTCAAAGATCTGTCCAATGTCCGAGGCGTGTTGGCTGGCCTTACGCGTCGATTGGAGGAGGTCATCCAGACGCACTCCGCTCTCGGTTCGTATCGTGATGAATTCCTGGAGTGCCTGCTCCGCACGGGCCCCGTATTCTTCTGTGTTCAGCGGGGGCATCCCACACAGTCGCGCATTGTCCTTCACGAATTCCGACTCGGGATGTCCCGGGTCGACCTCCACATAGAGCTCCCCGAGAGGCCCGGGAGTGGTGAGCCAGAACTGGGCGTCGCGGTGCAGGGTCTGGAATCGAATGTCGTCCACGAGGATGTGAACGATCACCGCGGTCTGACCGTTCCCATCGGGGCAGTGGGGGCTCCGGGTGTGCTCGATGGATTGAACGGTTCCGGAAAGGACGCCGGAGAATCGAACGACGGCTCCTGGGCGGAGGCCGACCGCCGAGGTGAATTCCAGTTCGAGTGGCGTGCCGCTGTCTTCAAGGCCAAAGGAGACAAATGTCCAGACTCCCGCAATCAGCAGTACCGTCAGCGTGATCCATCCATGAATGCGGGAAGGTACCCGGCGCATGTGTTCTCCCGTGCGACCATCAGGTCTGCGGAGGCAGGATAGCCCAAACGGGCGCCTGTCGACAGATCCCTTTCCTTGATGTGTACGCGTCCCCGTTGGTATGGTGCGATTCATGGAAAGAATTCTTGTATTGATGGGAGCGATATCGGGCGCGCTTGGAGTGGGCCTTGGAGCGTTCGGCGCCCACGCGTTGAAGAGCCGTGTTACGCCGGAACTGCTGCGTGCGTGGGAGATCGGAACCCATTATCAGTTGATCCACGCGGTGGCGCTTCTGGGGGTCGCGTGGTGCGCTTCACGATGGCCTGAGAGTTCAGCGAGCACCGCGGGTTGGCTCTTCATCGCGGGAACCACGCTTTTCTCTGGCAGTCTCTACGCCCTCACGCTCACGGGCATGAAGAAGCTCGGAATGATCACCCCGATTGGAGGCCTCCTGCTGGTGGGTGGGTGGTGTGTTCTGGCCTGGTCTGCGTGGCGTGCGACGGCGTGAGGGGACGATGACATTCATTCAAGAGGGCTTCGCGCTCGACAATCATTATGCCTCCGACCGCGTGCTCCAGAGTTATCTGAAGCGGTGGCTTCCATCCGAGGTTCTTCAGGAAATCACGCCTCAGCTGGAGCGGGTGGGTGGAGACGCCACCGGGCGGCTCTGGGAGCTGAGCATGCTCGCCCGAAACGAGGAACCCGAACTCGTTCATTTTGACCCCTGGGGCCGCCGAATCGACGCGATTCGTGTTCCTGACGCGTGGAAGGAATACGCCCGTGTTGCGGCGGTGGAAGGGCTGGTGGCAACGGCTCATGAGGGAAGGCACGGGGCCCATTCTCGCATTCATCAGTTTGCGTTGGCCTACCTCCTCGATCGTTCAACTCATACCTACAACTGTCCCCTGGCGATGACCGATGGCGCCGCATGCACCTTGCTTCATCACGGGAATCAAGAGCTGATCGATCGGGCAGTGGGGCCTCTGACGAGTCGGGACCCGGACGCCATGTGGACCGCTGGCCAGTGGATGACGGAGCGCTCCGGAGGCTCGGATGTCGGTCTTTCCGAGACGATTGCCCGCCGGGACGGGGAGGGCTGGCGCCTCTTCGGGACGAAGTGGTTTACCTCCGCGACGACCTCCGAGATGGCGTTGACGCTCGCTCGCCCGGAAGGGAATCCAGCGGGAGGAAAGGGACTCGCACTCTTTCATGTGCAGGTTCGAGACCCCGATGGCGCGCTCAATGGAATCACGATCCATCGCCTGAAGGAGAAGCTCGGCACGCGGATGCTGCCCACTGCGGAGTTGACGCTTGACGGCACCTGGGCGACGCCGGTCGCCGGCCTCGAGAATGGAATTCGCAACATCACTCCGCTCCTGAACATCACGCGGACCTGGAATGCGGTGTGTTCCGTCGGCTCGTTGCGGATGGGGGTCGCGCTCGCGCGTGATTTCGCTTCGAGACGGGTCGCGTTTGGAGCCCCTCTCTCTGAAAAATCCCTGCATCAGGACACGCTCGGGGGAATGCAGGCGGAATTCGAGGGAGCGTTTCATCTGGCCTTCGAAGTGGTCCGTCTTCTCGGGCGGGAAGAGCACGGAGAGATCACGGAACGGGAGAAGGGAGCGCTTCGACTCCTCTTCCCCCTGGCCAAGCTCCTCACCGCTCGTCAGGCGGTCGGGGGCGCCAGTGAAGCCCTCGAGGCGTTCGGGGGGGCGGGGTATGTCGAGGACACGGGCCTTCCACGATTGCTTCGAGATACCCAGGTGCTCTCGATCTGGGAGGGGACCACGAACGTGCTCTCACTCGACAGCCTCCGTGCGATTGTCCGCAACGGGGCTCTGGAGCCTTTCATGGAGCATCTCCTCGCGAGCACCTCGGGCATTACGCACGAGGGGTTGGCAGGGTGTGCACGTGAGGCTCAGGAAGCCGGACAGGCGGCCGTTGACTGGCTCCAGAGAGCACAGTCCGAAGGCATGGATGCGGTGGAGGCCGGTGCTCGCCGTTTCGCCTTGACGCTCGGCCGGGCGATGTCGCTTGCGCTCCTCACGGCTCACGCGCAATGGGCGATTGTGTCCGAGGAGGATGATCGTCCGCTCCTGGCCGCGCAGCGGTATTGTTCACAGGGGGTCGATCTTCTCCGAACGGCGGACCACGACAAGGCCTCCCGGCGGCGCCTGGCCATGGACCAGTAGGGGTCTTGCCGGGGGTGAGCGGTTCCGCTATGTTCCTGCCTCGCGCACGTCGCGCGACTTCATCGGAGTGAACGCATGTTTGGACGAAAGACCTTTGATCCCCCGGCAGTGGAAGTGGAGGGAGATGGTACCCTGTACGTGGACTTTGTGACCTCGAAGGGCACGCTTACGGCTCGTCTCTACGAAGAGGAAGCCCCCAAGACCGTCGCGAATTTTGTGGGGCTGGTGACCGGCAAGACCACAGGAAACCCGTTCTATGATGGACTTGAGTTTCATCGGGTGATTCCTGATTTCATGATCCAGTTCGGGTGTCCCGATGGGCGTGGAACTGGCGGGCCGGGCTATGTGATCGCCGACGAGTTCGGAGAGGGTCTCAAGCACGATCGTCCCGGAATGCTCAGCATGGCGAATGCGGGTCCGAACACGGGCGGAAGCCAGTTCTTCATGACTGAAGTGGCCACGCCGTGGCTCGATGGGCGTCATGCATTGTTTGGCGAGATCACCACGGGGGTCGAACTGATTGGGCAGATCGCTCGGGTGCCGACCGGTTCCGGCGACAAGCCGGTGGACGCGATCACCATGGATTCCGTGAAGGTCTACCGCCAGTCCTGAAACATCTGTTTTGAGGACCCATCGCGAGGGAACACCATGGGCGCACGTCTGCAGATCGCGCCTCTCTCGCGTCGGGTTCTCTTCGAGGCCTGGTTCCTCGCCGGCGTCGTCGGGATGTCCCTGGTCGCGATCAAGGCTCTCAAGCTTCTGGGAATGAGCCGTGGGTTCCCTGGGGGGTGGATTCCCGTCGCCATCGCCCCCGATCTGCTCTTCACACTCGGAATGGGACTGACCTGGTCGGTCTTTCTTGCTGCCACGTCCGGGCGTCTTCGTTC
>CAVOCR010000314.1:0-3816 GCA_963694245.1 Myxococcota bacterium | reverse complement strand
TGGGTGGCGACTGCGGGAAGCATCCGGGGCTGCCCACGTCGCATGTTGCTGGAGATGGCGGTCGTCACGAGTCCACGCCGGGGTTGTTTGTCCGCGTCTCCGGTGAGGGCGCGGTTGTACGTGAGAACAGGGGGCTCCAACGCCGGCGGCGGCGTGGCGGCTCGCAACATGATCCCGGATGTGGCGGTCTGGCTCGTGTTCGCTTCGGTGTCTTCTACCGAGGCACCGAGACTCACACCGCCGTAAAAGGCAGCGGCCATGGCGAGTGCGGCACACAGTCCCGCAAACCGCAGGTGCGTGGTTTCCACGCTCCATGTCGTTCGTTCTCGAATTTTTTCAAAATCACGCATCCCAGGATTCCCCCCCTGACACCAGTCCCCGTGCGGTGCAAAAATGCAGCACCACCCGCCTCGACCGGCTTCGTACCTCGATGAAAAAAATCTAAGCGGGACAGCGCCTCTGGTCAAAAAAATCGTTGTCTGTCGTGAGGAACCATCGCTTGCGCCCATGGGGACTTCTGATTAGAAGATGGAGACATGTCTGTACACGCACTTGGCCTCGTTCTGAATCGCTGGTTCCGCCGTTGGATGCCGGATCCCTTTGTCCTTGCCGTTTTGTTGACCGGGATCGTGTTTCTGGCGGCGACTTTTCTGGGCGACGCGTATCCAGCGGACGCCTCTTTTGTCGAGCGGCTGGAGATCACCCTGCTCCATTGGAAGGACCATCTCTTCGATGGCGGGCGGGGAGGGGTGAACAAGGGGTATCTCTATTTCGCCTTTCAGATGTGCATCATGCTTGTGACGGGTCATGCGCTCGCGACGTCGCGCCCCGTGGGGCGCATGGTCGGTGTGCTTGCACGGCTGCCGCGAACGGCGCCGGCCGCTGTGGCGATGGTTGCGTTTGTCGCATGTTTTGCCGCTCTCGTTCACTGGGCGCTCGGATTGATCGTCGGCGCTTTGATTGCGCGTGAGACCGGGCGTCAATGTGCCCGGCGTGGACTGGCGGTGGAGTATCCTCTGCTGGGAGCGGCAGGCTACACCGGCTTGATGGTCTGGGGTGGAGGACTCAGCGGCTCGATTCCACTCAAGGCGATGGACTACGTGCCTCCAGCGCACCTGGCTGCGAGCTTTCCATTTCCGAACGGCATCCCTCAGGAGGAAACCCTCTTCAGCGCGTTGAACTTGATCGTATGTGCCTCTTTGCTGCTCTTTGTGCCGTTCGTGGCCGCTCTCCTTCACCCTCGAAAGGGGGAGGAGATTCAGGAATGTCCGGACAAGGCGGGGGAGGAGAGCGCGGAGACGGAAGCGGCGACTGGGACGCAGAGGACTGGAGTCGAGAAGCTCGAATCGAGTGCCATGCTTGCGATGCTGCTGGGAGGTCTGGGGCTTCTGGCCCTCCTCCTCGATGAATGGGGACAGGATTTCAAGCTCACGTTCAACAAGTTGAACCTTCTCTTCCTCTTTCTTGGGATTCTCTTCCAGGGATCGCTGATGGCATACGTCCGGGCGGTGAATGAAGGAGTGCGCGGATGCGCGGGGATTCTTCTCCAGTTTCCGTTCTATTTTGGAATTCTCGGCATCCTGTTCGTCAGCGGTCTCGCGAGCCAGATCTCGGAGTGGATGGTTTCCATCAGCTCTCAGGCGACGTATCCCGTGGCGACCTATTTCAGCGCGGGGTTTGTGAACTTCTTTGTGCCCTCCGGCGGCGGTCAGTGGATCGTGCAGAAGGACATTGTCATTGAAGGGGCGCTTCAACATGGGGACATCGTCGGGCGAAGCATTCTCGCGATGGCCTATGGCGATGGCTGGACCAACATGTTGCAGCCATTCTGGGCGGTTCCGCTGCTCGCGATCACGGGTCTCAAGGCTCGTGAAATCATTGGATACACGGCGACGATCATGCTCTTTTCGGGTGGATTGACCGTGGCACTTCTGCTCTTGTTTTGAATCGGAGGACCTCATGACTGAACGGAAAACGATTGCGACCTCGGCGGCTCCTCAGGCGATTGGTCCCTATGCGCAGGCCATTTGCGTTCAAGGCCCCGCGAACCTGCTCTTCACCAGTGGACAGGTCGCTCTCGATCCGGAGACGGGCGCGTTGATCACCGGAGATGTCCGAGCACAGACCTTGCGGGTCATGCGGAATCTCCAGAGCGTACTGGAAGCGGGGAGCAGTTCGTTTGGCCAGGTGGTGAAGGCCACGATCTTCTTGAAGGACATGGGGGACTTTCAAGCGGTCAACGAGGTCTACGGCTCGTTCTTCGAGGCGGACAATGTACCCGCTCGTTCCACCGTGGAGGTCAGTCGTCTTCCGAAAGATGTGGACGTCGAAATCGAGATGGTCGCGGTTTCCCGGGAAGGATGATTTCCACCGCGTGTGAAACAAGAACTACAGTTCATCCGTTGTCTTGCCGAAGGATCCAATGGGCGATTTCTTTCTTTCGCCGCTGTCGATGGTATCTCTGAACCATCTTGTGAATGGAACCTTCGGGAGGAATCGAGCGTGCAATCACCTCGACATGCGTATTGGTTTGAATTGGGTTGTCTCGTGTTCGTGATCGGTGCGCTGGTCATTGTGGGCGGGGGTCTCCGGGGCGAGATTTCCGGGCCTCGCCATGCCGCGGTCGGTATTCAACGCCCCGTTCCGGTTCACATCCTGTCCTCGGATTCCTTTCTGCCTGTCCGGCATGCGGGGGATGGGAACACCGCCACGAAGTGAGGCTCAGGAGTTCTCGGGCGCTTCCGGGGGCTGAGAGTCCCATCCACTCGCAATCAGCCACGCGAACGTGACGACCATCGCGTTGCTTAGACCGAATACCACGAAGGGGACAGCGTACATGGTGAACCAGTGGTTCGCCTGTTGCGCCTCGAAGCTGTAGAAGGCACCGAGACCCTGGATGGCGAGCGCTCCCAGCAGAGCGAGGGGGATTGTGCGAATGCCCCGGGGGTCTCCGTGCAGTGTGCGGTTGTACAATGCGGCGGCGAGAAGCGCGAGCCAGGGCCCGATGTGCTGGAGCAGGATCAAGGCGAAGCTCTCACCCAGATGGATTTGATCGCGTGTTGCCGCGAAGGTCACCGTGACATCGATGCTTGAAAACGAGAACAGGTGTCCTGTTTCCCGAAAGAAGGACATCCAGAGAAGCAGGGTCATGGCCGTGATCGCGGGCGTTGTCCATGGACGGTCCGGGAGCCTGGCGCTGGAGAGCATCCGAAGTGCGACGATGAAGAGGACGAGGAGGAGCACCCGGGGGTCTGGCGCGAGGGCCCGGTGAAACGCCAGGGCCAGTAGGAGGAGCCCATCTCTACGGCAGACGGGGGTCAGTGGGCTCTTGAGGACAACGAGGATCGTGGGAAGCACGAGGAAGAGGAAGATCCGCATGGATTCCGGAGGTTCGTCCAGAAGGCGATGAACCAGGGAGAGGGCGAGGAGCGCTCCAAGTGCGACGATGACGAGGGGAACGCGTGTCGCCGCCCTCGTCATGTGACGGAGCAGGTATCCTCCCGCAAGGACCACCGCTCCCGATGACAGGGCTTGAGTCGCGCCGTCTTCCACGAGACGGGGACCGAATCCGTCCGGAATGATGATCGCGGCGACGGCATAGACCATTCCCATGCACAGGGCGCCTCCTCCCCACGCTGCAGCCCATCGACGGGTTCGGGAGATCACCCCTGCTGCGACAATGAACAGGATCCCGAGGACCAGGTTTCGATACATCTCGGGAAGAGGTCCATAGGGCCATTTCATGACCGATTGCCCGAGGGCCAGAGCTCCCAGCGACCACGTGATCCACACGTGGATGTTCTCCATCCCAGCGCG
>CAVOCR010000313.1:0-3825 GCA_963694245.1 Myxococcota bacterium | reverse complement strand
CAGTACCGCGTCGATCGCCCGCCATCATCACCGTGACCGTGGTGGGATCCCTCTCCGTCCGTACCTTCGGGCCCGCTCCCTCTCCGGTGGCGGAGGCATATCCCCCGCGTGCATTCGCATGAAACCCAATGTGTTCCAACAAGCGTGGAGAGATCTCCTCCATCAACCCCGCGCCCCCATTGTCCGTGGTCAGGACGTTCGCCGCGAGCACCTCCCGCCCCGCGAGCACGAGGCCGTGGCCGGCGTTCCCAGCACAGGTCGCATGATCCATGCGGGCACTTTCCTCAAGGCGGGCCCCGTCCGCGGGACTCAAGACCAGAAGCCCGGACACCACGCTCGACGCCCCTCGGGCGAGCATCGGAGCATTGACCGCAAGGAATCCTTCCAGCCTCGCCTGGTCCTGCAGCGCGATCCTTCCGTCGCGAAAGTCCGCGCTTCGTACCATCGCGGATCCCGTGAGCGACACGGCACCGCGAACCCCGATGCCCTCAAACGTGCCCATGGAGGAATCCAGGCCTTCGAGAACAGGGCCACCTTCCCCAAGAGCCGGGGCACATGAGCCCGTCCCATCCCGACCAATGACGTGAACATCCTTCCGATTCACCACCGCCGCATAGATCCCCGCATCCACCGCGATCACGGAGCCCGGAGGGGCCGAGTCCAGGGCAGCCTGCAGCGCTTCTGACGGAGTTCCCGCTCCCGGATGAACCCCAATGTCCGCCTCGCATGGCAACGAATCCCCCGCGGGATCCACGGGCGCATCCATCCAGCCACAGCCGATGGCCGCGATTCCCGCCCACACCAGAACGATGCCGGATTTCATGGTCACTCCTCTCTCCTGGACCTCTCGAAGCATAGCAGTCTACCGGTCACGGCGACACCCCCATGCGCTGCAAGGCGGTGGAGGTTCTGCTACGATGGCGAGCCTCTTTCGACTGGAGACCGCATGCACCTCTCGTTCCGCTTTCGCTCCTGGATGTTCAGTACAGGCGTCGCCGCGCTTCTCTGCGGGATCAGTCCAGCAGTCGCCGAGACCTCTCTTGATTTCATCGCGGCCCAGGGGCCCACGCTCGATCGCATCGTGAACGATGCCCTCGCGCATCCCCGAGCCTACGAGCGACTGGTCACGCTCTGTGATCGTCATGGACATCGCCTCTCCGGCAGCCCTGGACTCGAAGCAGCGCTCGACTGGGCCGTCCACACGATGAAGGAGGAGGGGCATGTGAACGTGGGGCGCGAGGAAGTGGAGGTCCCCCAGTGGATACGCGGCGTGGAGTCCGCGACCGTCCTCACCCCCCGACGCACTCCTCTCGCGATGCTGGGACTGGGCAACTCGGTGGGAACCGCCCCCGGGGGCGTGGAGGCCGAAGTGGTCACGGTGTCCTCCAAGGAGGAATTGAAATCCCTCGGAAAGACCGTTCATGGAAAAATCGTGCTCTTCAACAACCCCATGCCGAAATGGACCACTGAGAATGGCCCCTGCTACGGAGAGACCGTTCAGTTTCGCGTCCACGGCCCCTCGATGGCGGCGGAGCAGGGAGCTGTGGCGGTTCTCGTTCGCTCAGTGACCGCACGAAGCCTCCGGACGCCTCACACGGGAACGCTCTTCTACCAGGAGGGCACCACGCGTCTTCCCGCGGCCGCAATCAGCACGGAAGACGCGGACTTCATCGCACGACGTCAAGCTGCCGGGGAGACGGTGCGCGTCCATCTCGCGATGGAGGCCCATTGGGGGACACCGGTGAAGTCCGCGAATGTGGTCGCGGAGCTTCGGGGACGGGAGCTCCCCCACGAGATCGTCATTGTCAGCGGCCACATGGACTCGTGGGACGTTGGACAAGGCGCGCATGATGATGGCTCGGGAGTGGTCATGGCCATGGAGACCCTTGCAGCCTTGAAACGCCTGGGCATCCGCCCCCGTCGCACCATTCGGGTCGTGCTGTGGACGAACGAGGAGAACGGGATGGCAGGCGCGAAGCAGTACTTGAAGACCCATGCCAGCGAGCTCCCGAATCACGTCGCTGCCATCGAGGCCGATCTGGGTGGATTCGCCCCCTCGGCATTTGGTGTGAAGAGTGCGGATGAGGGGGTTCAATCCCGAGCGGTCGTCGAGCTGGAGACCCTGCTCCATCACATCAACCGGCACGCCATCGGAGCCAGTGGGGATCTCTTCATCAAGCCGGGTTCATCGGCGCCGGACGTGTATCGATTTGCCAATGAGGGCGTCCCCGCGCTCGGCCTCTACACTCACGATGAGCATTATTTCGACTATCACCACACGGAAGCCGACACGGTGGACAAGGTCGACCCCCAGGAGCTTGCGCGCTCCACGGCCGCTCTTACTGCCCTGACCTGGTTGATTGCTGAAATGCCCACACGTCTCGGCAGTGGGGAGGGCTCTGCCTCCCACTGAGGACGGCTAGCCGCAATAGCCATCGGCGGCGTCCGACGCACAGAACTCACACATGTCGGCGCAGCAATCGCCATACTGGGCACAGAGATTGTCGCAATAACAGGAACCGGCGGTCCCCCCGCAGCTCCCCTCACAGGTTCCCTGGGCCGAGGCACCACATTCACCGTCCGGCGCAAAGGGGATGCCCGTCAGGGTCTCCAACTGATTTTGAATGGCCGCGTAGGGAGTTTGCTGCGTGCTGCCCCCATCTCCGGCGTAGGTGATCTTCATGTCCCCATCGACGACCACGAAAAAGGGCAGGTAATTCGCCCCATTGTGATTCACGGCCTGGGAGAGCTTCATCCAATTCGGGTCCGTGACCGCGATCGTCGGAGCGACGTATCCATGGCTTGTCAGATAGCCGGCAGCGTCTGCAGCCGTCGAGGGACCCTGCTGTCCATTCTGTCCCACCACGAGAATCAACTGCGCTCCCTTGTCGCCATAGAAGTCCGAGAAACACTGCCAGATGGGCGAACTCGCCCCGCAGGTTCCTCACCACGCGGCGGTTTCAATCATCACGATGACCTGCTTCTCCCCGCAAAAGTCGTGAAGATTGACCTGACTCCCATCGCTCCCCTGCCAGGGAACATTCTTGGAAATGTCCCCCACATTGACGCCCGTGCCCCCTTCGGGAGCATCACACACACCCGGGACCACGCAGGAGCCATCCTCCGCACATTCCTCGCCTTCTGCACACGCGCCGCAGACGCTTCCGCATCCGTCATCTCCGCAGGTCTTTCCATCACAGGCCGGTTCACAAACGCAGACACCCGCTGAACACGCGGTCTGGGGCGTGTCACAGCTCCCGCAGGTCCCTCCGCATCCGTTGTCGCCGCAGGTCTTCCCTTCGCAGGCAGGCACACAGACACATGCGCCGACACTCGCATCGCAGTAGAAGGCACCAATACATTCATCAATCCGGTCGTATTTGCTTCCATCCGTGATGCATTCCAGCAGGTCTGCCCCGTCACAGACGATCGCGCCGGGCTCGCAGCCTTCAGCCCCCACCGACGGACCCGTGTCGTCCGGATTGAGCAACGAGCAGGTCTGCACCTCATTGTTCGAGAGCATCCCATCCTGGTTGGCATCGCAGACGTCGTAGGTTTCCTGGTTTCCACCGAGCGCCGACCATTCTTCGACAGAGACCGTTCCGCTGCCATCGGTGTCGAGATCTCCCACACCGGCCACCGACCCTGCTTCACCATCGGGAAGACCTTGAGGCGCGGACTCCCCGCTTTCGCCTCCATCACAATGGAGATGAAGACATCCCACCAACGCCAACATCACGACACCCAGATTCACAGTCCGCATGTTTCCGTCCTCCCAGACATGCATCAACAATTCGCCGACGCAAAGCGCTCCTACAACGCCTG
>CAVOCR010000312.1:0-3838 GCA_963694245.1 Myxococcota bacterium | reverse complement strand
TCGGGACGTTGAGTTCGCCCGAAGTGTTCTTTCCCCAGCAGTCCACGCGGCCATCGAGGTGCACGCCGCAGGAGAACTTGTCCCCGGCGCCGACCGTCTTGTAGTCGCCGCACACTTCCGCGCTCTCGCCCTCGAAGTTGCTTCCCCAGCAGACGCTCTCGCCGTCGGCCCGCACCGCACACGTGTGGAGGTATCCCACCGAGATCGAGGTGAACACGCCCTCGGGCACCGCGAGCTGACCATTCGCGTTGTCGCCCCAGCAATGCACTGAACCCTCGGTACGGAGACCGCAGGAATGCCGCCATCCCGCGCCCACCGAGACGAAATCGACAGAGCCAGACGCGCCCGCCGACTGACCAAAATCATCCTTTCCCCAGCACACGACAGCACCCAACGCGTCCACGCCGCAACCATGCGCGACGCCCGCGCTGACCGACTGGAACTGCCCGGAGGGAGGAGTGCCCTTCCCGTAATCGTCACGCCCCCAACAGGCAATGCTCCCATCCGCACGCACACCGCACGTGAAGCGCCATCCAGCGCTGACCTGCTGGAAGATGCCCGAAGGCGCGTCGCTCTCCCCATCCGCGTTCACACCCCAGCAAATGACACTCCCGTCCCCTCGAACACCACACGCATGATCGCGGCCCAGATCGATGGCGCTGAACTCACCTGCCGGAGGCGTCGTTGTCCCCGCATCGCTCTTGCCCCAGCACATGACACTCCCGTCCACGAGAATGCCACACCCGTGATCCCGCCCGAGGCGAACCTCGGAGAACGCGAGGTGATCACAGGCAACTCCCGCGAGGCCCGCGTCACACTCCGAGAAGAGCTCATCGCCCCCGGGGCACGACACGGTCACATCGACCGAGGTCACGGCACCGAACCACTCCATGAAGTCCTGCACCATCTTCCAATCGCTGGTGTAAATACCGGGGATCGCTGGACCCAGCATCGAGAATTCGAACACCCAGCTCTCGCCGGGGCAGATCTCGACGCCCTCCGGAAGCTGAACCCGATTCTCTCCGAGGAAGGGATCGCTGTCATTCAAGGCGCCGAGGCGAAAGTCCCCGGCATCACTCCAGGTGGAGGTCCCCGTGTTCTTCATCTCGACGAACGCCTCCACGGTTTCTCCGCTCTTCATCGCGTTCGGGATCCCATGTCCGACAACCTTTGCGTCGTTGCTCGTGAAATCGAGTTGGCCCCAGCTGTTGCTCCCCCCGCACTGCAAGGTGCAGTCCTCGAGGAGCCCACAGACGTGGTATGTCTCTCCTGAGAATTGCTGGAAGTTCCCTGCCAACTCGCTCGCCTCCACCGTCGACTCGTTCCCCCAGCACACCACGCTTCCATCCTCGCGCACGGCGCACACGTGATTCGCTGCTGGAATGACCGCCTTGAAGCGATCGCCCGGATCCGGAGTCACGTTCCAGTCCGTGCCCCAGCAGAGAAGACCTCCGTCCAAAAGGATCCCACAGCTCGTGTGACTTCCCGCAGCGACCTGCTGGAAGCGCTCACACGGCACATAGGACTGCCCAAACGAACTGGATCCCCAGCACGTGACGAGACCATCCTCCTGAAGAACGCAGACATGGTCTTGGCCCGCATCGATCTGAACGTACGAGCCGGACGGGACCTCCAGGAGGTCGTAAGCTCCCTTCCCCCAGCAGACCGGCGACCCATCGACGCGAAGCCCGCAGGAGAACCCGTCTCCGAGAGACACCTGCTGAAACTCACCGGCGGGCGGAGTCGTGTCCCCGCTCCCGTTGTATCCCCAGCAGACAACGGTCTGATCGAGGCGAATGGCACAGGCATGGTCATGTCCAAGCGAAAGCTGTGTGAACGGGCCGGATGGGGCCTCACTCAGACCTCCCCAGGTATGCCCCCAGCAACTGACTTCGCCAGCAACATCGAGAGCACAGGTGGCGTCCTCTCCCGCAAATACCTGCTGATATTCGATCTCGGAGCACGCCCCATCGTCCGACGCGGGGGGGGAAGCGGGCGAAGCCGGGACGCAAACCGGAACATGCAGCGCGACCACGGGATCCACCGCCGGGTCCTCGTCACACGCGACCATCACGTCCACGACGACCTGATGACCGAACCACTCGACGTGCTCCTGCACCATCCTCCAACCCGTTTTGTATTTCCCCGAAACGTCTGGAGCCGTCAGGAGAATCTCAAACGTCCATGAGTCGCCCGGGAGCACTTCGACGTCGTCGGGCAGGTACATCCGGACGGACTCCGCGAACGGATCCTCGTCTCCCATCGCTCCCAGCCGATACCCGTCCTCCGCTGTCCAGACCTGCTCTCCCTTGTTGAGAACTGTCACGAACGCAGTGATGGTCTCGCCCACTACCAGGCTCTCCGGGAAATCGTGCTCCAGAATCTCAGAGGCATTTCCCTCTCCTGTGACGATGTCCGTCTCCTCGCCGCCACCACAGACTTCGTCGTAGTCATCGCAGCAATCGTCGAACTGGCCGCATTCCTCATCGCACCAGCACCCGTCGGGCGCCTGGTCGTCGCAGTTTCCGGCGCAGCTGGCCGGGTTTCCGTCTTCACTGCCCTCCCCCCCGGACGTGGCTCCACCACCTCCCGAAGGGCACCCCAGCAAGAACAGCGTCATTCCGACCATGCAGACAAGCGCGTGCGCTCTGAAACGCATTCAAGACCTCCGGTGAACGTGTGGTTCCAACGTACCATGCCCGGGGCGATGGATACCAAGACCACAAAAAAAGCCGGCCCCCGAAGGGACCGGCTTCCAACATGTTCCGCTGAATTCGAACTAGCCGACAGCCTTCACGATCAATCGCGAGACCCGATAGGGATCACAGTTCGATGCGGGGCGACGGTCTTCCAGATAGCCGACCCAGCCATCCTTCTCAACGACGGTGGGGACGCGAATCGAAGCGCCTCGATCTCCCACACCCCAGCTGAACTGGTCGATGTGCTGCGTCTCATGGAGTCCCGTCAGGCGCTGCTCGTTGTTCTCGCCATAGGCCAGGATGTGCGTGGCATGCGCCGCCCCCATCCGCTCGAAGATCCCTTCGAAATACGCCTTTCCGCCCGTATCGCGCATCGCGTTGTTCGAGAAATTCGTGTGACACCCCGAACCGTTCCAATCTCCATGCACCGGCTTGGGTTGGATGTTGATGTCCGCCTTGTACTCCTCGGCGAGCCGGTACAACACGTAGCGGCTGATCCAGAGATCATCGCAAGCCTTCAGGGTATCTTTCGCGAAGCATTGGTACTCCCATTGCCCCACGGCCACCTCGGCGTTGGTTCCCGTCAGCTCAATGCCCATCTCAAGGCATTTGAGAAGATGCCGCTCCACCAGCTCACGGCCGCGGACCTGATTGCCCCCCACGCCGCAATAGTAGAGTCCCTGCGCCCGGGGATAGCCTCCTTTGGGGAAGCCCAGCGGAATGAAGTCCTGGGTGATGAAGTACTCCTGCTCGAATCCCCACCAGAAGCCGCCCGCTTCAAAGGTGTTCTGCTCCTCTCGAAGCAAAGCGCGCCTGTTGCTCTCATGCGGCGTTCCATCACCGTTCTGAACCTCGCAGAGAACCAGGTAGTGCCCCTCGTCCCAGAAGTAGAGCCTCACTGGCTCCATCAAACACTCCGAGCTGTGACCCGGCGCCTGTTCGGTGGAGGAGCCATCGAAATTCCAGGTGGGACAATCACTGAGCGTGGGCGCCCGGTCCTCGTCCAACTCGACGACCTTGACCTTGGAACGAAGATTGGGGCTTTTGTAGCCATCCAGCCAGACATACTCGAGAAGTACATGTGCCACGGGGGTTCTCCTGCTGATCGTGGGGGACCTGATGTTTCGGACTCCCCTGAT
>CAVOCR010000311.1:0-3838 GCA_963694245.1 Myxococcota bacterium | reverse complement strand
GACATGCGGCGGACTCGGAATGGAGTGCGTCCAACTCAGCGACGGGACCCACTGGTGCATCCCTTGAGCAACCTCACTCCCCCGCTCCCAGCTGATTCCACGCTTCACGCACGGCCTCTTCGCCGTGGGCGCGCTCGAGACGGCGCACGGTGAAATGCCCCCGGGCCATGTCCTGGAAATGATCGATGAAGAGCGTGTTCAGCGTCGCGCCGCCGAGGGCGCCGATGACCGGAACGGCCTGCGCCGCCGCCTTGCTCGAGACCGGAATGGAGAAACGCGCTGCGATCTGACCAATCAGTCGCAAAATGGCGGCGCCCCCCCGTTGTCCGATTTCCCCCGCCGCCACATGCGCCGCTGCCTCCGAGACGCCCTTCGCGAGGAGCATCCGCGCCGCAAAATACCCGGACTCCGCGCCATCATCGTCCGAGGAGGTGCCTCCGAGGGCAAACACGCTCAACGCCTCCAGCCGCACCTGAACATCCCGGATGTCCTCTCCATTCGCCCGGGCGATGTCGAGGATGGACCGCATCATGATGCCCGTGGACACCGGCAGCTCGATGGCGAGACCCGCGAGACCCGCCGCGCCTCCGACCGCGCCGCTGGCCGCAGCCAGGATCTTGTGGAATCCGAGACGCATCTCGGAGTCGGCGCGATCATCCAGGGTGATCACCGCCCAGTCCGCCACCTTCTCGAGGGAGCGATGCGTGACCTGCTCAATCGTGCGCTGGGCGACTTCGGGAAGCTTCTGAATCATGGATTCAATCGGACTTCCCACATGATCCGAGAGCCGCGCCGCGAGGCTCGGATGCTCCAGACGCCGCTTCGCGCCCGCGAGCTCCGCGAGCGCCTCGGGAGACAACGGGCTCATTCGGCTCCCGTCTTCTTCGCCGCTTCGATCGCGTTGATGAACGCCTTCGCCTCATCCATCGGATTGCCAGCGAGCACGTTCACCATCTTCATGCCGCCCGCATAGACCGCGAAGACGAGATTTTTTGTCACAAAGTAGATGAAAAGGCAGATGGCCCCGACGATCAGTCCCGCGACGAAAGGGCCTCCCTCGTCCTTGCTCATCCCCGCCATGAGACCCAGAAGCGCCGCGATGACCCCGATGATGGCCCAGATGGGGTGACTGTTCTGCTCGACGGCGAGTCCCTCCACGTTGCCCAGAAGCGCGCTCTTCATCTGCTTCTCTTCCATCTGCCGAACCCGGTTGGTGGTCAACACGAGACTTCCAAATTTGCTGATGATTTCCTCTTTCATGGTTCGCTCCTTCGAGGCGGAACCGAAGTCCGCGCTCGCGTGATGGGGACATGTTCATGTGTCCCCCGACTCTCGCACGACCGCGCAAATCCACGCAACGCATCCCTCTCAACGACCGGCACGAACCATCCATCCATGAAAATCCACGGTTTACGACACACTTTCCGCTGGCAAAGCGGCGTGGTTTGGGGCATACGTGCCGCGCACGTCGATGCAGACGACAGGCGTGCAGGAACGACGCGCAAGGGGCAAGACGATGATTTGGACCGACCAGCTCTCCGTGACCTTCGGCTCACGCACTCTGTTTGACCACGTGAACATCAAGTTCACACCGGGCAACGCCTATGGCCTCATCGGGGCCAATGGCGCGGGAAAATCGACCTTTCTGAAATGCCTCTCGGGCGAACTCGACGCGAGCTCAGGCTCCGTGAACATGCCCCCGGGGCTCCGTCTCAGCACCCTCGGTCAGGACCACTTCAAGTACAACGACATAAAGGTCCTCGACACCGTGGTCCAGGGCCATGAGCGGCTGTGGAACATCGGACAGGAAAAGGACGCCATCTACGCGAAGCCGGACTTCAACGATGAGGACGGAATCCGCGCGGCAGAGCTGGAGACCGAGTTCGCGGACCTGGATGGCTGGGAGGCCGAGGCCCAGGCGAGCCAGCTCCTCGAAGCCTTGAACATTCGGACCGCAGATCACCAGAAGCTCGTCGGCGAACTCACGGACAACCAGAAGGTCCGCGTTCTTCTCGCCCAGGCGCTCTTCGGCGACCCCGACGTCCTCCTCCTCGATGAGCCGACCAACCACCTCGACGTGGACTCCATCCTCTGGCTCGAGGACTTCCTGCTGAACTTCAAGAACACGGTCATCGTGGTCAGCCACGATCGACACTTCCTCGACAAGGTCTGCACGCACATCGCCGACGTGGACTTCCAGAAGGTCTCGCTCTTCACCGGAAACTACACATTCTGGTACGAGACGAGTCAGATGGCGCTTCATCAGCGCTCCTCGGCCAACAAGAAGAAGGAGGACAAGATGAAGGAGTTGAAAGCCTTCATCACGCGCTTCAGCGCCAACGCCTCCAAGTCCAAGCAGGCGACCAGTCGGAAGGCCCTCCTCGACAAGATCACCCTGGACGACATCAAGCCCTCGTCACGGAAGTACCCCTACATCGTGTTCAAGCCCGAGCGTGAGCTGGGTCGCGACGTGCTCTTCGTGGAGAACATCACGAAATCAGTGAACGGCCAGGTGGTCATCAAGGATCTGCACTTCACGATGCAGAAGGGCGAGCGCGTCGCGTTGATGGGTCCCTCGCACATCCTGAGCGCGTTCATGAACATGCTCTCCGGAATTGATACACCGGACAAGGGCGAGATCCGATGGGGTCACTCCGCGAACCACGGCTACATGCCGAAGGACCACGAGAGCTTTTTTGATACGGACAAGGACCTCGTCAACTGGCTCCGCCAGTACAGCCACAACCAGGACGAGAGCTTCGTTCGGGGATTTCTGGGCCGCATGCTCTTCACCGGCGACGAGGTGAAGAAGAGCGCTTCAGTCCTCTCCGGAGGCGAAAAGATGCGCTGCATGTTCAGCCGTATCATGCTCCGGGACCCGAACTTCATCATCCTCGACAACCCCACCGATCACCTGGATCTGGAGTCCATCACGGCGCTCAACAAGGCCCTGGACGAGTTCTCGGGATCGATGGTGTTTGCGTCCGATGACACCGAACTGGTCGCGTCGCTCTCCACCCGCATCCTCGAGCTCAACGGCGACAGCTGGCACGATCTGCAGATCCCCTTCGAGGAGTACTTGAAGGACGAAGCGCGTCTCCAGCGAGCCGGTCGCCTCGCCGCCTGATCCTCCGCGATGTCAATCGCGTTACTTTCCATATCAAGCGTGTTAGCGTCGGACGCGAGAGCGCCCGGACCCGTTCGTTTTCCGTGCACGGCTCCCGACACTTCCGGAGAAGGTGCATGTCCCGCGATGCCTCCACGCCCCCCGAACGGATCCCATTGGCGACCCTGGAGAAGCATCTCTGGGGTGCGGCGGATCTCCTTCGTGGCTCCATCGACAGCGGAGATTTCAAGACCTGGATCCTGGGCCTCCTCTTCTACAAACGCCTCTGCGACGTCTGGGACGAGGAGGCGAGCGCCGGCGAAGGCTCGCATCGCTTCACCCTTCCCAGGGCCAGTCATTGGAGGGACATCCGGACCCGAACCCAGCATCTCGGCCAGGCCCTGAACAGCGCCTTCGAAGCCATCGAAGAGGCCAACCCCGCGCTTCAAGGCACCTTTCTCGAGATCGACTTCACGAACTCGGATCGATTCCCCGACTCCCTCCTCACCGCGCTCCTCGATCATTTTGAGCAGCACCGAATGGGACACGCGGAGGTCCCCTCCACCGTTCTCGCAGACGCATACGAGTACCTGATCTCGCGCTTCGCGGACGACGCTGGAAAGAAGGGAGGAGAGTTCTACACCCCCCGGGAAATCGTCCGAATCATGGTGGAGATCCTCGCGCCCGAACCCGGCGAATCCATCTACGACCCGACCTGCGGCGCCGGCGGAA
>CAVOCR010000310.1:0-3840 GCA_963694245.1 Myxococcota bacterium | reverse complement strand
GCTGGCGGGGGGATCTCCACCACCTGGCTTTCCGACCCGGCACGAGCAGCCCTCGTGGATCGTTATGTCCACGTGGGCTCCCTGCCAATGGACGGACCCGCAGGACCGGATGGCGAGATCCCGACCCTGCAGCTATGGAGTGATGGCGACCTCATCATCGAAGACAAGGGAGACATCCCGGGCGCGACCAACGTCAACCTCGCCCCCCAGGACCATTATGAAGTCGCGACCAGCGAAGCCTCCTTCACAGCGCTCTACGAGCATCTGGTCGGGGTGCCCCCCGCACATGCAGATCTCAAGGAAGAGCTGCCGATTCTCCTCTCCGGGCGTGCGATCACCTTTGCCGAGAATCGTCCCATGCCCAGTACGATCACCGTGCATGCGCTCGATCCACGAACAGGCGAGCGTCAACCGGAGAGCGAACAGAGCACGGTGACCACTCCAGAGGGACACTTCGAGGGGCTCCTCGGAAACCACGAGGTTCCGATGGAGTTCCACGTCGTACCGGAAGACGGCTCGCTTCCAATCCACTATTTCCATGAGCCCTTCGACCGTTCCGACCCTCTCGTGTACCTCCGCGGACTTCCCGGGCCCGGCAGCATCGCAGGACTTCTCCTCGCCAACCTCCCTCTCTCGGAGGATCAGGCGAGCTTGATCATCTTCTCGGCCTCAAAGGCCCTTGTCGCCGGCAGGGACAGCCTCACATTGAACACCGTCGAGCTTCTCACGGAGGAAACCGCCCCCCCCTCCAACACGACCATCGCGCTCTTTCTTCAGGACGAAAATGAAGACCAGGAGTCCTCCTGGGAACCCATCGCACTCTTCACCGGATTCCCGTTTCTGGCCGGCCTGGACGTCGCCCTGCCCGTCGACGAATCCCCCATCGAACTGAATCTGAATGGTCGCATCCTGCGGTTGAAGCCCTGGCCCTCTCTCACGACAGGGCCCATGGTCGTCGTCTTCGACTGAACCCCTCCTTGACGGGGAAGAAGACAGCCGCGTAGCGTGTTGAAACCACTCGAAACGGGGACTCGCATCCCCCAGGACAGCAGGGGAGCGAGCCGGTGGACGCCACCACATCCGTCCTCAACTTTCTCGCCCGCGTACGCGGGCGCCTGCTCATGCGGTCCGTGGCGGAAGGCATCGTGTCGTTCGGACTGGCGGTGCTGGTGGTCGTGTGGATCTCCTCCGCCATCACCTGGCTGGGAACCGAAGTCGCCTGGACCCGCATGGCGGCTGGACTGCTTCTGCTGACGATTCTGAGTTTCCTCACCTGGATGCATCTCCTCCGACCGTGGTGGCAAACCCGTGACCCCCAGATTGTCGCAGCGGTTGTCGACGCTCGACTCATGGATGGACACAGCGGCGTCTCCACGACCGTGGACCTGGGCATGTTGTCCTCAGGCGACCCGCGCCTGGCCGGGCTCTCCAGAACTCTTGTTCAACGGGTCGCAGGAGAAACATCCGAAAGACTGCAAGGCCTGGACCCCGGAGGCTTCGTGGACCACGGAGCGGTCCAGCAACGAGCGCACCAGCTTCTCCTCGCGCTTCTCCTCGCGCTTGCCTCCACAGCGATTCTTCCCGGCCCCCTCCTCGACGGCGGCCGCACATTCCTTGGCTGGAGCACGCCAGGGGAAGCGTCTCTCGACATCGATGAACTGCGAGATGTCCTTGCACGCGACATTCACTATCGACTCGTGTTTCCAGCCTATACGCGGGCCCCGGATCGACGGGTGGAAGGTTCAGCGGGGGACATTCAGGCGGTCCGCGGAACCCTCGTGACACTCGAAGCCAGCCCCGTGTTCGCGCCGAAGGCTGCGCAATTGCTGCTCGAAGACGGACAACGCATCCCCCTGACCGTCACGGAAAAAGGCATGGTTCAGGGTCAACTCACCGTGACCGAATCCACAGCCTATCGATTCGAACTTCAAAACGCGGGCGGAGACTGGGTACGCGAGCGTCGCAGCCACTCCCTGGATGCCACGGAAGACATCCCTCCGCTGGTCGTCCTACACACCCCCGATTCCGATATGGAGGTGCATGCCCAGGACCGGGTCGAACTCGCTTTTGATGCCCGGGATGACCACGGGATTGACCGTCTTCACCACGTGCTTCGGAACCGTCGAACAGGAGAGGAGGCACGCACTCCGATTCGCCGACTCGCGGGGGAGAAAACCCATCGCGGACAGGCCGTGGTGGACCTCGCCAGCTTCCAGTTCAAGCCCGGAGATCTTGTCGAACTCTGGGTGGAAGCCACGGACGAGAACACGGTGAGCGGGCCTGGGATCGGACGCTCCGAGTCCCGGAAGCTCAAGATCTGGTCGCCCCAGGAGAAACACAATGAACTCGTGGAAGCACTGGCCCTGTTGATCGACCGATTCCTCGATATCCTTGCGGATCGTCTGGAAAGCGCCCTTCATCCCGCACGACCCTTTCAATTCGCGGCAGGACGCGCCACCTCCAGCCAGGTCAACGCAGCCTCCACGACACTGCTCGATGGATTCGAAGCCGTGATCAAGGGAATCGAAGAAGATCCCCTGATGCCCGCCGCCATCCTGACCGACCTGCAACAGATCCTGGAACGACACCGCAGCCGCATCCAATCGGAGCGCCATGCCTTGAAAGTGGTGACGCTCGAGACCAGCATCCACTCGGATCACATTCGCCTCCTCCACAAACACAATCAGGACCACATCCTGATCCTCGAAGAAGACATCTGGACTCTCGACAAGCTGGTCGATCGTCTTCGAGAGCAGAAACTGCTGGATCAGACCCGGGACCTCGTCTCCCAGCAGGCGGATCTGATGGAACTCCTGGAGAACCTCCAGCGGGAAGGAAGCGCGTCCGACACCGATGCCGCGGTGGCCATGCTCGATCAGCTCCAAAATCAGCTGGACTCCATGATGAGGGACCTGATGGCCCAGGCGAAGGACCTCCCCTACGAGAACTTCAACCCTGGAGCTCTCGATCCCCAGGGAACCCATCAATCGATCTCCGATCTCCGCAGCCAGATGGATGCAATTCGAGAGAAACTGGCCGCCGGCGATGTCGAAGGCGCCATGGCTCTTGCCCAGGAACTCCAGCAACAAATGGCCTCGATGATGGCCACCATGGAAGAAGGTCTGGAAGGATTCCCGCTGGCTGGCGCAGACCCGGAAACGACACGAGCGCTCTCCAAACTCGAATCCAGCGTGGATGAACTCGCGAAAGAAGAGGGCAGCCTGCTCCAGGAGACCACGGAGATCTCGACCTCCCTGGAGAAAGCGCTCGATTCTCTGCTGAAAACAGGCGTCGAACGAATGCAGAAGATGACCCGGGAGAAGCTGGAAGAAATCACCGATCAACTCGCAGAGGTCCCACCGGACACCCTCAGCCCACGGGACGAGCGCAGATTGGACTCCGCCCGAAGGACCATGGAACAAGCGCACAAAGCAGTCGATGAAGAACGTTTCGAATCCATCCAGCCATTCGCTGAATCCATCGCCGAAGGGTGCAGGGAGGTGGGTCAAAACCTCCAGGATGTCTCTCATCGTGCCACGGATCCTCAGCGCGCAGAAGAGTTCGAGAACGCGGGAGAACTGGCGTTGAAGGCAGGGGAAACGGCCCGGGAGCTGGCCGAGGAATTGAAGCAACAGGTCCCCGACCCCCGGGATCTGCTGACGCCCCAGGAGAAGAAAAAGCTCGCGCGGCTCGGAAAAGATCAGACAAGCGCCGGCAAGAAACTCGAACGCCTGATCCGAAAGCTCTCGAAAGAAGACGCGATCCCCCAGTCTCTCCGAGACAGATTTGCAGAGGAGCTGGGCGCGGCTGGCGAACACATGGACAACGCCTACAAACAGC
>CAVOCR010000309.1:0-3848 GCA_963694245.1 Myxococcota bacterium | reverse complement strand
CGCCAGGCGACGAGGCGCGGTCGCGGCGCCCACCGCGGGACTTCATTTCACTGCGCGACTGGTTCGCAGCCTGGAAGAACGGAGCATCCCCGTCATCCCCGTGACACTGCACGTCGGACCGGGAACATTTCAGCCGGTTCGGGTGGGCGATCTTCGGACCCACAGCGTGGAGGCGGAGTGGGTTCGCATGGGACCCATCGCAGCGACAGCCCTCAACAAGGCACGGGCGGAGGGACGACGCATCATCGCCGTGGGGACCACGGTCGTTCGCACGCTGGAAAGCCTCGTCCTCCCCGACGGGGGGTTTGAACCCGGAGAGCGCTGGACCGATCTGACGGTACGCCCCGGACATGCATTCCGAGGAGTCGACGGGCTCGTGACCAATTTCCATCTCCCGCGCTCCAGCTTGCTGCTCCTGGTGTCGACCTTCGCAGGCCGCGAGAAGACACTCGCCGCGTATCGCCATGCCGTCGCATCCGGCTATCGCTTCTATTCCTATGGCGACGCCATGCTGATTCGCTGAGGTCCTTCATGGTCTATACGCTCGAGCACACGGATCCGGGAGGCGCGCGCCTCGGCCACATGACTCTCACGCATGGGACGGTGGAGACTCCCATCTTCATGCCCGTGGGAACGCTGGGAACCGTGAAAGCGCTCACGCCTGTCGACTTGAAGGATCTGGGCGCTCAGATCTGCCTGGCAAACACCTATCACCTGCACCTTCGCCCCGGCACCCAGATCGTGGAGGAACACGGCGGTCTCCATCAGATGATGGGATGGGACCGCCCCATCTTGACCGATAGCGGAGGCTACCAGGTCTTCAGTCTTCGGGACCGCTGCAAAATCAGCGAGGACGGGGTCGCATTCCAATCCCACCTCGACGGTTCACGTCACCTCTTCACCCCCGAGCGCGTCATCCAGATTCAAGAAATACTCGGGTCGGACATCGCCATGGCCTTCGACGAATGCCCGCCATCCACCGCCCCCATCGCTGCCATCGAAGCATCGATGGCTCGCACGACGCGATGGGCGAAGCGTTGCATCGATGCCCGCACTCGGACCGACCAGGCAGTCTTTGGCATCGTTCAGGGCGGCCTCTCCGAAACCCATCGAGCAGCCCATGTGGACGCCATCTGCGCCCTCCCCTTCGATGGATTTGCCATAGGCGGCCTCAGCGTCGGAGAATCCACCGAGGATCTCCACGCGCTCACCAGCTTCACCGCCCCCCGTTTGCCGAAAGACCACGTTCGCTACCTGATGGGCGTCGGCACTCCCGAGAACCTCCTCCACGCCATTGGCGCCGGAGTCGACATCTTCGATTGCGTGCTCCCCACGCGGGATGCACGGACTGGAAAACTCTTCACCCGAGACGGCGATCTCAACATCAAGAACGCCCGTCACGCGCACAGCATGGAACCCATCGATGCGGAGTGTGCGTGTTACGCATGCGCGACCTTCACACGGGCCTATTTGAAACACCTTCATCGATCAAAAGAAATTCTGTACGCCCGTCTCGCCACCCTCCACAACCTCACGTTCTATCTTCGTCTCATGGCGGATGCACGCGTCGCGATTCGGGCCAATCGATACGCGGAATGGGCCTCCCAGGTGGTCTCCCGGCGCGCCGAGGGCCAAACCCTCGTTCGAGGCCCAGAATCCAGGGGGTAAAGGAGTTGACCGGGGCGGGGATTCTCTGCTAAAAGCGGTCGCGCTCAAGGAAAACAAAAGCATTTTCTTTTGATTCCTAGAGGTTGCGCTTCCAGAAACACGGACTCAAGGCCGAACGGACAGCCCCTTCGACCACGAACCGAAACGCATCACGGCAAGCAAGGTCAGGATACCATGGGAACGATGATGAACCGCTTTGTTGTCTTCGCTCAAGAAGGCATGGGGAATGCCGCCACCGCAGCAGCGGGAGCCACCGCCAATGGCGCCGCCGACGTGGCCGGAGACGCTCCGAGCCCGATGTCCAGTTTCCTGCTCTTTGGAGTCATGATCCTGGTGTTCTATTTCCTGCTGATCCGGCCCCAGCAGAAGCGTCAGAAGACCCATGAGACCATTGTAAAAGCCCTCAAGCGCGGTGATCAGGTCATCACGAACAGTGGAATCTACGGACGAATCCAGGAAATCCAGGAGCACGTGGTGATCCTCGAGATCGCGAAGAACGTGCATGTCAAGGTGCTTAAAAACCAGGTCGCTTGCCAGCAGACTACCGAGGCTGATGGCGGCGCAACCAAGGACGACGAGGCGCTGCGCGACGCAGCGGCCTGAACAATCTTCCCGCCGACGGGAAGGGGTGAATGATGGAGAAGAAGCATACATGGCGGCGGATCTTCGTGATCCTGTTGACCGTCTTTTCGACCGCATACGCGCTGCCGACGATCATGCCAGCAGGCAGCATGCCCGACTGGTACACCAAGGTGTTCTCACGAACGCTCCATTTCGGACTGGATCTCCAGGGCGGACTGGAACTGCGCTACACCGTGGACTACAAACGCGCCATTCGGGACAATACGGACCGTCTGCGTGACACGCTGGTGCGACGAATTGGCGAGGAGGTCGCGACCCTCGAGGGCATCGACGCGACCACCCTCGGAACAGCGGATCTCGCCGAGTACACAACCGGCATCACCACGAAGCTCCTGGACTTCTCGAGTCTTGAGATCGTGTTTGATGACGAGAGCGCGAAGCACAAGGGGATCCTGAATCAGGACTTCCTGGATCGCTACACAGTGGGCTATGCGATGGCCGGCGGATCCAGCGCCAACACCCTCGTTTTGCAGCTCACCGACGATGAGATCCGGCGCGTGCGCGACAACGTCGTCAAGGAGACCGTCAGCATCATCAAACGCCGTGTGGACGCCTTTGGACTCGTCCAACCCGACGTCCGAAAGAGCGGAGACACGGACATCGATGTCCAGCTCCCCGGTGTCGGTGAGGACGAGAGCGACGAAATCCGCAAGCGCCTCGGACAAACCGCACAGTTGACCTTTCGCATGGTGGATCGCACCACCAACTTCTTCGCGGACCAACAGGACAAGGCGACGGCATACAACACCGAGCGTCCCCAGAGCACCGTGAAATACGACCCCCAGGTGGGCTCCTTCACCGCACGCTCGAAGGCAGAACTCGTTCACTTCGTGAAGACACGCCTGATGGACTCCGGCGCCATCCCAGACGACCACACCGTGGGATACGAGTTCCAGGACCGCACCGTCGGGGATTCCAGCAGTGAAGCCTACTGGTTCACTCGTTACCTCTTCTCGCGCGTGGAACTCTCGGGCGACTACCTGACGCGAGCGCAGGTTCTCAATGATCCCCAGGAAGGATGGTTCGTCAGCCTCGAGTTGAACGGACAAGGCGCCGACATCTTTGGTCAGCTCACGACGGACAACGTCGGGGAGTCCATGGCCATCATGCTGGACAGCGACGTCAACAGCGCTCCCTCGATTCGCGAACCCATCATGGGCGGAAGATGTCGAATCACAATGGGCGGCAATCGTCCCCCCAGTGAGATTCTTCGGGATTCCCAATCACTCGTGACGGTCCTCAACCACGGTGCCTACAAGGCGCCCGTCCACAAGGTGCACGACCACGAGGTCGGACCCTCCCTCGGTGCGGATTCCATCCGAAGCGGATCCTACGCCCTCGGAATTGGAGCGGTGCTCGTCATCTTCTTCATGGCGTTCTACTACCGGATGGCAGGACTCATCGCGAATCTGGCGCTGCTCCTGAACGTTGTCCTCATCACAGCCGTCCTGATCAACTTCGGTGCCGCGATGACGCTTCCGGGAATGGCCGGACTCATCCTCACCATCGGAATGGCCGTGGACGCCAACGTCCTGATC
>CAVOCR010000308.1:0-3858 GCA_963694245.1 Myxococcota bacterium | reverse complement strand
AACGTGACCAATCGTTCCCACATTGACATGCGGCTTGTTCCGGATGAACTTTTCCTTGCCCATTGTCCTACTCCTCTATTGAGTCATTTGAGCGGTGATTGGCGAACCTTGTATCCAATCCCCTGAATTTATCAACCTGGAGCCCACGCCCGGACTTGAACCGGGGACCTCTTCCTTACCAAGGAAGTGCTCTACCACTGAGCTACGTGGGCCTCGGTTTCACCCGTTGAGCCGGCATTCCCGGCTCGTCGTGTACTCACTTCCACTCGATCTACAGACACCCTCTCTGGAGCGGGAAACGAGGTTCGAACTCGCGACATTCAGCTTGGAAGGCTGACGCTCTACCAACTGAGCTATTCCCGCATAACCTGTATCAATCCTCTTCTCTTCCTGACCGACATGACCCGGCCGTGTTTCCATTCGGGTGGTGGGGGGAGGATTCGAACCTCCGTAGTCTAAAGACGACAGATTTACAGTCTGTTCCCTTTGGCCGCTCGGGAACCCCACCGCTGTTCTACTCCCAACCCCGCCGGGCAACTCCTCTCAAACACCCCCGCCAACTCGGAGCTGGCGAAGGGACTTGAACCCGCAACCTGCTGATTACAAATCAGCTGCTCTACCAATTGAGCTACGCCAGCGTGCTCTCCCACCAATGAACGTGGTCCACCAACGGGGGACATCACTTAATGCATCGCCAACATCCTGTCAAGCACCGTGTCTAATTGGACTTCCAACACACGAAGCAAAACGCTGGCGAGCCCATGCTTCCTGGACCGCTTCCTCGAGCCCAGGTACCCACGGGCGCGCCAATATATGCAAGTGACTTTCAAGGGGTCAACGAAAAAAAACGTCCCCCCAACCAGGAATTCAGGCGCGGATTCAAACTCCCCCGGAATCGGGGACTGCGAGGGACTGTTCACGGGCGATCCGATCGTAGAAGTCGATCACCTTTCGAACGTAGGAGCGCTTCTCCAGGTAGGTCCCCGGAAAGAAACTCCGTTTGAACCCGTAGATGAGGATGTGTCGGAGATCGTGGTACGTCAGATTGAAATGCTTCACAGCAAGAGCGATCTCCTTGGTCACGGTCGTATTGGAGACAGTTCTGTTGTCGGTACAAAACGTCGTGGACAGCCGTTTCCGACGCATCTCGAGGAATGCATGATCCCCGAGGGACTTGATGTCGGGATTCGTCTGCAGATTGCTCGTCAAGCAGACTTCGATGGTCACCCGCTGATCCGCAATGTACTCCGCCAATCGATCCACATACTCGTCCTTGCGCTCCACTCCATCCCCGATGAGCCATGCGCTGAGGAGGTGATAGCCGTGACCAATGCGGTCCGCGTGAAGATCCGTGATGGCCTGGAAGATCGATTCCGGACCATAGGCCTCGCCAGCATGAACCGTCTTCGAGAGGAAGTTGTGATGCGCGTAGTCGTAGGCGGCCTTGTGATCTTCAGCAGGGTACCCATTCTCCTGCCCGGCAAGATCAAACCCCACGATGGGGAGACCGAACTCATCTCGAATCGCGACCGCAGCTTGCGCGAGCTCCAGGGACGCCATGGCGTACGCTGGCTTGGAGGGACTGTACTGATGCACCTGTAGAAAATTGCGGTAATACTCTCCAAATCCTTCGGTGAACATTCTGAGCGCGCACACGATCAAACCGTACTCAAACGGAGGTTCCTCCCCCGATCGAATCGGCTCCAGCTGATTGAACTGCTCCTTCGCCCGCTGGAAGCCCCTGTGAACCGCCCACATCACATCTTTCATGGAGAGGTCGGCGTTCACATGCAGCTGGGGAGCGAAACGGGCCTCCACGTAGCGGACGCCTTCTTCAAAATTGTCTTCCGCCAATTCAAAGGCGACTCGCTCCAAAGCCTCCGCATCCTGAAGAACCGCACACAGGTACTGAAATCCGTGAAGATATTCACCCAGGTCGGCATAGCGATCCTTGAAGACCTGCTCACGCAAGCCCTCCTCCGTATAGGAAGGCAACTCCACGTTCCGCTCTCTCGCGAGTTCGATGAGCGTGGAAATCCGCATGGAACCGTCCAGATGAACGTGCAGGTCCGTTTTTGGAAGTCGTCGAATGAAATCGGTGGTGATCAACGTGTCTCTCCCTTGCGCTTCTGCGCCATTCGCTGGCGATGTACTTCGTAGAGCATGACCCCTCCAAAGACGCTCACATTGAGCGACTCCAGACCGCCCTTCCCTCCCGGAAGACGAATCAGACGATCGCATCGTTTACGAGTCAGGCGACGCATCCCCGCCCCTTCGGCTCCCAGAACGATCACGGTACGCCCGCAGAGATCCACATCCTCGAGTGCATCTCCCTCTTCGGCCACGGTCCCATTCACCCAGTAGCCCGCGTCCTGCAGATCCTGGAGTGCGCGAGAGAGATTCGCAACTCGTGCGACAGGGACAATCTCAGCCCCCCCTGAAGAGACACGTTCCGCGACCGGAGTCATCGCCACCGCCCGGTCCCGGGGGATGACCACGCCATCCGCACCGAAGAACGCCGCACTTCGGACAATCGCGCCCAGATTGTGGGGGTCCGTGACGCCGTCCAGCACCACCAGCACGCTCTGCTCGCCGGCGCGCTCGACCATCGTATGGAGATCCACGTAGGGAAAGGGTTTGAGAAGTGCTGCGACGCCTTGCGCATTTCGGCCGCCAGAGATGCGCCGAAAGAACCCCGCGTCCTCCTCCTCCGTGGGAATGCGCAGCTGTTCCGCCCTGGAGCGAACCGCCTCCCGACCCGGATGAGGGCGCGCCTCCGAGAGGAACACCACCTCGAGGACACGCTCCGGATTCTCCTCAAGCACCGCGGAGACCGCATTGTATCCTGTGACATGAATCGCGTCTTTCATGAACTCATCCTCCCCCCATTGCCTGACGAATGGCCCGAGCCGCTGCCACGGGATCCTCCGCCAGGGTGATGGGACGTCCCACGACGAGAACATCCGAACCTGCTGTGACTGCTTCCAGTGGAGTCACTGCGCGCGCTTGATCCCCCCGCGCCGCTCCCTGGGGTCGAATTCCGGGAGTCACGAGGAGGAACGGGCGCGGCGCGAGCGTGCGCACATGGCCTGCTTCCCGTGCGGAAGCCACGACTCCGTCGAGGCCCGCCTCTTGAGCGAGCCTCACCCGCTGATTCACCAGATCCGCGATCGGTTGAGTGCCTCCCGTCGCCTCGACCTCCGCCTGATCCATGCTCGTCAACACCGTGACAGCGACGATCGCGACATCTGAGCCCGCCGCATCCGCAGCGGCCCGACACATCGCGGGTCCACCCGAAGCATGAATGGTCATGATGCGCACACCGGGACGGGAACCCGCGGCGACAGCGAGCCCGACCTGATGCGGAATGTCGTGAAACTTCAGATCCAGAAACACATCCTGCCCACGCGCCACGAATGCATCCACGATGTCGGGACCGCTCGTCGTGAACAGCGTCGAGCCTATCTTCACGCCATCAATCGCATCCCCCAGGCGGGCAGCAAGTTCCAACGCCTCTTCTGCGGGCATGTCGAGGGCGACATACAACTGGGGACGATCGGCGAACATTCAAGCTCCTCGAGACGTCACGGCGTGCCCGTGAGTGGGCGCAGGCTAGCAATGCCCCTGTTGCAGTGTCAACGCTCCCCTTCTCTGGCTCCACCCCGTGTTCCCGGGCATGCTGTTTCAGATGGAGCATGGGAGAGTTCAATGAATCATGAAGAGCCGAAGACCGACCCCCCGGATACGGGAGAGGCGCAGGACGCCGAGTGGGAAGGAGAAGACGCCCTCTTCGCACAGGCCATGCAGGGAGAACTCACCGATGTGAGCCAAGCCCGACGACCGAAACGTGATTTCTCC
>CAVOCR010000307.1:0-3868 GCA_963694245.1 Myxococcota bacterium | reverse complement strand
GGCCAGACCCAGCCAGTAGTTCCCGCCGATCTGGGCCGCGAACCCACGCTCAAGCGCCACGTTGGTGAAGCTCCCCCCATCATTCTCCCAGAGAATGTTGTGCCCATATCCCTCTGCGCTGACGGAATAGGTCGACACGAAGAGATCGAGGTCGCCATCGTTGTCGTAATCACAGGTCACGGTCCCATTCGTGCGTCGCGCCGGATTGCCGGGGAGCTTGCTCGTTGCGTCCGTGAACGTCCCGTCGCCGTTCCCCTCGTAATAGCGATCGGGCTGACTGAACCCGGTATGACCGTAGCCGACGTAGAGGTCGAGTTTCCCGTCGCCGTTGAAATCCGCAAACGAGCCGTTCGCCGCCTTCATCGATCCCCCACCCAGATCCGAGAACCCCGCATCGGGAAGAAGGGTGAAATGACCCTCCCCATCGTTCAGAAAGATGTCCTGAGATCCGATGAACACCATGTCAGAGGCCGAAAACACATCCTGATCCCCATCGTTGTCGACATCTCCAAAGATCATGAACCCGGACTGATGGTCCCGGAGCCCCGAGGCGTCACTGAAATCCGTGAACGTGCCGTCTCCGTTGTTCATGAACACGAGATGCTCGAAGGGAATCCCCGCCTGGGGATTGGGAAAGAGGCTGTGCGCCACGAAATCGTCCCAGCCATCCCCGTTGATGTCCGCAACCGCGAGACGACTGTGATCGTTGATGGGTACCGCGAGCGGCGGCGTGGGATCGTAGTTTCCGACCTGAATGCCGCTGGCCTTCGAGATGTCGGTCATGAACTGAACGCTCGGCGTGAGCGTCTCCCTCGGAGAACACGCAAACCCACCGGTCTCCTCGCCAGTCTCCTCCGCGCCGGTCTCCTCGACTCCAGTCGTCTCACCCGTCGCCTCGCCGGTCTCCTCGACTCCACTCGCCTCGCCGGTCTCCTCGACTCCGCTCGCCTCGCCGGTCTCCTCGACTCCACTCGCCTCGCCGGTCGCCTCGACTCCGGTCGCCTCGCCGGTCACGTCACCCGAAGACGAACCGCCTCCTCCACACCCGGATACCGCCGGGAGCGCTCCCAACAGACACAGGAAGAAACTTCCTCGACACATCATTCCATTTCTCCTTGAACGGGGCCCTTCGTGGACTCGCAGCCTAGCACATCCCCACCTGGCCAGGAGTGATTTCGAGAGGCCATGATCCCCTGCGCGAGAACCCCCTTTCTCCCCGAATCCAGAGCGCCATCCCCCTCTTCCCGACAACACCTGCAGGAGATCCGTTCTGGAAGGAGGAAGGGCAAGCCGCAGGATTCTGGTCGGTACGGCGGGGCAGTGATACCCTGGGGGTGCACAAAGCACAGGTGAATCATGCGTACGACACCCGCCTATTCCGTCCGACTCCTCGTGGAGTTGTCCCATCAACCTGGAGTCCTCGGAAGATTTGCGACGGCGGTCGGTGAAGTCGGAGGGAACATCACCAAGCTTCAAAGCCTGGAGTTCAACGACGATCGGGTGGTCCGTGAATTCGTGGTCGACGCGGAGAGCGAAGAGCATGTCGCCCGCATCTGCAGCACGCTCGGGAGCATGGAAGGCTTCACCATTCTGGAGGCAAAAGACCTCACCTTCCACATTCATGAAGGCGGAAAGCTCGACATTGTCGGACGATTCCCTCTGGACGACACGGACATGCTCTCGATGGCATACAGCCCCGGAGTGGCGCGAGTCTCCACGGCCATTGCCGAGGACCCATCCCTCGCATGGGAATACACGGGACGCAGCAACATGGTCGCCGTGATCTCGGACGGAACTGCGGTGCTGGGACTGGGAGACATCGGCCCCCTCGGAGCGATGCCTGTGATGGAAGGGAAGGCCATGCTCTTCAAGGAGTTCGCGAACATCAACGCGGTCCCCCTCATCATGGAGACCGGGGAGATCGACACGATCGTGGACCACATCGCCGCGTTCGCCCCCTCCTTCGGCGGCATCAACCTCGAGGACATCTCCGCCCCGCGCTGCTTCGAGATTGAAGCGCGTCTCCGGGAGCGGCTCGACATTCCCGTGTTTCATGACGATCAACACGGCACGGCCATCGTCGCGCTCGCCGCCCTCAAGAACGCCGCCAAGGTCACTGGAAGGGAACTCACCACCCTTCGCATGGTCATCCTGGGTGCGGGAGCGGCCGGTACCGCGATCGCCAGGACACTCCTGCAGGCTGGAGTGAAGGACATCGTGATGTTCGACAGTCGCGGAGCGCTCCACATGGGCCGGGAAGGTCTCAATGCGGAGAAGGGATGGGCGGCGAAACACACCAATCCCCGTCAGGTCTCGGGCTCACTCTCCGAGGTCATCGTGGGGGCGGATGCCTTCATCGGCGTCTCGGGGCCCAACCTCCTCAATCGGGATCAGGTCCTCACCATGTCGGAGAAACCCATCGTGTTCGCCCTCGCGAATCCCACGCCGGAAATCATGCCCGATGAAATCGCGGATGTGGGCGGAGTCATCGCCACGGGACGAAGCGACTTCCCCAACCAGATCAACAACGTCCTCGCCTTTCCGGGGGTCTTCCGGGGGGCTCTTGATGCACGCGCCACCTGCATCACAGAAGGCATGCAAATCGCCGCTGCGAACGCCATCGCGGACGCGGTGGGTGCGGATCTGGCCTTCGATCACGTCGTCCCCCCTGTCCTCGATCGCAGCGTTGCCGGCAAAGTGGGCAAGGCGGTCGCGGAGCAGGCGCGCAAGGAAGGCGTCTGCCGCTAACCCATGAACTTCGACGACATCGAACGGCGAATCCTCTGGGAATCCGAGGGGGTCCTGGCATTCAACAAACCCCCGGGGCTCCCGACCAGTGGACGCACCCTCGAAGATGAGGACTGTGTCCAGCATGGACTCATCCAACGACACGGTGGAATGATCTGGGCCGTCCATCAGCTGGATGCCGATACCAGCGGCGTGAACCTCTTCGTCACGAAGAAGCCTCTTGTGAAGGAGTTCAAGCGCCAGATGGAGTCACCGAACGCTGAAAAGCGCTATCTCGCGATCATCCATGGGGTTCCCCTGTGGGAGAAGCAGAGCGTCCATGCGCGGATCGGACAGGCCACGGCCCGCAGCCTCGGCGTTCATCCCGAGGGGAAGTCCGCCCACAGCGAATTTGAAGTCCGTGCTCGGGGAACGAATGCAGCGCTGATCGAGGCCCGCATCTTCACGGGACGAACCCATCAGATCCGCATTCACCTCGCCCATCTGGGGCATCCCCTCCTGGGCGAGGAGTGGTACCGGGAACCGCCCTGCGAGGCGCATCCACGGCAAGCGCTCCACGCGTGGAAGATGAGCTTGGAGACCCTGTCCTGGGAAGCCCCGCTGCCCGAGGATCTCGTCGCGTTGAGTCGTACGTGTGGATGGAGCCTGGAGAGCTAGATCACCCATCCATCGGACTCCCCCCTTCGGATGCGAATGCACTCCTGCTGATCGCTCACGAAGAGCTTTCCGTCCCCCTCATCGAGCCGGGGAAAGAATGCGGTGGAGACTGAATTGAAGCTCTGGCGAGCTTCCCCGGAATCCACGTCCGAGCGTGGGGTCATAGAGCCGGCTCGTGAACCGGATTTCAGCGACCTTTTCGTTCGGGGCCGCATCGCGCAACGCCCGACACACGGGAGAAATCGACTCCTCCCGCTCCTTCTCTCCAAAGCAGGGGAGCCCTTCGTAGAGATACGCGCACTCGGGAGGATTCCGAAGTTCCTCCCAGACAGACCGTGAAAGAGGCTCGGGCGAATCTGGAGAATCGGCGATGGGTCGAAGGTCAAAACGCTGGGCACGACCCTCGCGGGAGAGCACCAGCCCCGCGCGCCGAAACCGCGACTCCTGCTCTCCCAGTCCCCCC
>CAVOCR010000306.1:0-3873 GCA_963694245.1 Myxococcota bacterium | reverse complement strand
CATCTGGCCTCTCGCGACGTCACGCCTCCTTCTGGAACTCGGCCAGTCCCTCAGTTCCCAGGGACCTCCCGAGGATACGACGCTCACGATCGCCTGGCGCTCCTGGGAGCTTCGGCCTCGTGTGGATTCCAGTCAGATCGAGGCCTGGACCCGAGCCAAGATCCTCGAGACCGCGGACGACTTCGTGGAGCGCCTGCTCGGCGGAGACACGCCCAGAGACTGGGACACCTCCCTGTTCTCCCACGCAAATCTACAGCCGCCCCCCCAGGACCTGGGACGGGAGGAGACTCCGAGCGTCGCCGACTGGCATGCCTATCACGCCCCCTCCGAGGTCCGGCGATTCACGAACGAAACCAGCTGGTCCCGGCGCATGCGCGAGAGCGGTGGACGCTTTCGGGAGGGACTCCTCTCGGGGATTCGTGAACGCCTTCGAGCGATACGCCACCAGGTGGGAATCGGATGGAAGCGGGTGGGCGCCAATCCCGAAGTCATCGGCCCCATTCTGGCGCAGAAGCTCCCCCAGGCGTCGGACGCAGCAGACCAGCTTCAGGTCGCGCTTCACTCCTGGACGGGCATCATTCACGCGCAAACGCGGCTCGAGAATGTGGAAGCGGACGCCCTGGAATGTGCCGAGGTCCTCGAAGAGGCGGCCACGAGCTGGGTCCCCTGGCCGGTCCGGGTGGGCATCGCCGCCTCCGTCGCCTTCTCAGTGGCGTGGCTCGGCCACTTTGTGCTCTACAACGCGCTCGGGGGATTCAAGTCGAGCCTGATCCTCGCAGTGTCCGCCCTCGTCGGGGGATGCCTCATTGGAGCGATCGCCCACCTCCTCGAGAACCGACGCGGTGAACGGGCTACGAAGCGTTTCCGTTCGCTGCTCGACGACGACCTGAACGCGGCCTATGAGGCCCGCCATGACGCCTGCCAGAATGCCGTCGAACATGCCGGAGATTTTTGGATGCGGCTCCGCGCCGCGGGATCCACGCTCCGTTTCCAACGCCTGCTACGACGAGTCCACCACGTGCTCCACCGCGAGTTGCGCAGCTCTGGACGAGGCGACGTGGCCCCCACGGAAGGCGTGGTTGATGAGGGATTGAGCGCCCACGAACTGGAGGAGGTCCGACTCCGTGAGTCCCTCGGCCAATCCCAGCGTGCGCGCTATCAGGAGATGACCCACCTCACGAACCGCCACCTCGTCAGCGCCACGCCCCGAGACGACTCGGCAGAGTTGAAGAGCCTGATTGAGCGCCTGTACGACTCCCTCGTCGTGGAGCTCTGGCAGCATGAGTTCAGTCAGCGCTTCGACCCCCGGGCGACGGGTCACCTGCCCGCCTCGGTCCTCGTTCAGAAGGTGCGGCGTTTCAATGAGCGCTTTCAAACGGCCCTCGAGGATCATGTCTACCGTCACGCGATTCGAGTGCTGGACGACGAAGCCTACGGTGACCTCGGACGATCCGTCACAGACGTCCTTCGCGATCATTTCGACGCGATGATGTCGTGTCCGGGCCCCCGCGACGTCTTCACCCCCGAAGAGCTTCAAACCCTCCTCCTGCTGAATCCGGAGTGTGAAGGGCGCATCGGCTCTCTCCCGAGCGAGTGCATCACAGAGGTCTCAGAGGGCCTTCGAGGAGCCCCGATTGTGGGACTTGTCGTCCAGAAGGCGACCATCGATCTCCGACTCACCGAAAGCGGAAAGGTGGAGGCGACCCGACGATGACAGCGCTTCCACCCACCCAGACGCCCCCGCCCGAGGAGCTGCGCGCAGCAGCCCTCGAATTCCGCGATGTGGAACTCGGGATCTGGTCCTCCCATCCCCATTGGCGGAATCGGAGACGCATTCAATTCCAGCTCGCTGCGGCGGTGATCCTCTCTCTCATCTTGATCTCGGCGGTCGGATTCGTCTCGATGGATCCCGAGGGGATTCTCGATTTCCTTCGAGCGCTCCAGGATCGCGTGCTTCTGGTCGGCGTCAGCATCGGCACGGTGATCGCGGCACTCACGACCTTCGCCATCACGGACCGCTGGGCACACCTCCAGTCCATTGGTGCCGTCACCAATTCCATGGGCCGCATCCCCTTTGAGCCGCATGTCATTGGATTATGCCTTTTGCTGGGCTGCCTCGGCCCCCTCGGTCTCGCGCATCTTCAGGGGGTTCCGACGAGCGTACGCTTCATCGCGAACCTCTTCGCTGTATTCCCTCTCTTTGGACTCGTGGTGGGGATGCGGATTCTCGAAGCGCGTCATGCGGAGGGAGAGCGCTCCGTGGGACGCGCCAGCCTGCTCTGGCTGCTCGCTGCGCTTGCCTCCCTCTTCGGTGTGAGTCTCGCGCAGGGGCTTCCGACCCTCCTCAGCACAGAAGGGGCCACGTTCAGCAACTGGATGGTCAGCGCATTCGCCCTCATCCCGATGATGGCGATGGTCTACTGCGTCTATCGGGCGTTTCCCCGCATCGAGACGGCTGACGAACCGGAGACTCCCCATTCGCCCATCGAGCGATTCATCGCATGGGTGATGTCGCTGTTGGGAATGGACGAGGCGGAGGAGAGTGGCCTGACGGACGCTCCCGACGAGGACCTGCATCCCGACTGGCTTCCGACCCTCCTCGAAAACCTCCCCTCCGGAGTCTCCATCACCCAAGACGCGCATCGCGTCGCCGTCGATGAAACCTCCGCGCTCAGCACCCGCGAGGATCTTCGCCCGTTCTTCGGCGGTCATCTTCCGACACGAGACCAGCTCCAGGTTCTGGACGGTTTCACGACCAGTTACGAGACGTCCATTCGAGCGATGGGGACCAACCCCGGTCATCGGGAGGAGATCGTCAGCGCGGATTTTCTCATCCACGGGATGACAGGTTCAGGTCGCAGCACGACCCTCCTCGCCCTCGCGACCTACGCCGCCTTTGTCCGTGGACAACGCGTCGTCCTGCTCGTGCCCGACAGCGCACGAGTCGATGCCCTCCTCAAACGCTTCGACACCTTCCTCGGTTCGATGAACCTCGGGCATTACGTCGAGGTCGCGCCTCTCGTCGCAGAACGCGCTCAACAATGGATGCGCGACGGTGAAGGAGGCCTCCCGAACATCCTGATCGCCACGGTCGACGCCATCGAGACCCACCTCTACGGCATCGAGCCCGAGACACGCGACGGACGTCAACGCCAGGCGGAGTTGATCCAGCAGCTCGAGGTGTTCCTCGTCGACGACTTCCTGGATCATGGGCACGCAGAGCGCTCCCATCTCCGCTTCCTCCTCGCCAAACAACGCCTCCTGCTGGCCGCAGAAGGCGTCCCGATTCAGACCGTCGTGTCCTGCCCCCCCCTCGCTCGATTTGCGCAGCACTGGCTGGCCGCCCAGCTCTTTGCGATGTCCCGGGCGGATCACGTCCTCGAAGTACGCCCCGCACCTGTCGAACCGGGCTGGCGTGTGGAGCTCGAGGCCCAGGACGTCAACGCAGCGCTCGAGGCGCTGATCCTCCGCTGCCTTGAAATCTCACCGGGCACGAACGGCGCGCCCATGCATGTCGTTCTGTATCGACGCGGCATCGACGAGACGACGCGCGGAGCACAGGAGCGCCGTCTCCGAAGCGAGGTCGCGGGCTCCGGGGTGCTCCGTGTTGTCGCAGATCTCGACCAGCATGATGCGGTGAGCCTCCTCGGCACCGACGACGTCCGAGCGGACGCCATCTTCCACCAGATCGCAGCGGACGAGGACGCCTGCGTGGCGCTTCGCGTGCATCTCGGCATGGAGGAGACCGTCGTGTTCAGCCTCCGACGCCAGGGCGAAGTTCTCGAGGAGCGCCAGACCGGAGTCATCCCCATCGTCGCGGATCGGAGTTCGGAGACCCTTCTTGTCACCCATCTTGAAAGCATCCTCCGCCTG
>CAVOCR010000305.1:0-3882 GCA_963694245.1 Myxococcota bacterium | reverse complement strand
TGAGACGGGCGGGGACGAGGAGACCGGCGGAGAAGGGGCCTGCATTCCCGACTGCACCAACAAGGACTGTGGAGACGATGGCTGTGGCGCATCGTGTGGAACCTGTGGAGATGGCGAAGTCTGCGGAGAATCCAACAGCTGTGGGGCCATCGGAACCGAAGGAGGGGAAGCCCCCCAGTTCGAGACCAACTGCAACGACGGCATCGACGAGGACCGGGACGACCTGACGGACTGCGCGGACTCCGACTGCATCGGAGTCCTTGGATGCGTGGAGACCGACTGTGATGACGGCATCGACAACGAGGGCGATGGCCTCCCGGATTGCCACGACCCCGATTGCCAATGCGAAGTGGTGGGATGCGGAGACTACTTCATCTGCCTCACGGAAGAAGGCTGCAGTTGCACGCTGGACGTCGACTGCCCCACCCCGGGGACGGATGCGTATGCGACCTGCCAGCAGAACTGTGTGGAGAGTTCCTTGTGCACGCAGACGTGCGGAAAGATTCTGAGTTCCAAGCAGACCGCGGACCTCGCTGCCTTTCAGCTCTGTGCGCAGGCGCTGTGCTCGACGGAGGACGAAGGCACGAACTACACGGAATGCCTCGCAGAGCAATGCCTCCAGGAGTATGCCTTCTGCTTCTACACGGGCCTCGATGACTGCGCGGATTTCTACTTCAAATGCGCGACCAACTGCCCGGATGATGACGAGGGAGCGTGCGTCGATCAATGCATCGAAGCCCTGAGCCCTCAAGGATTCATCGATGCCAGCAGCTGGGATCAATGCCGCTTCGATCTCTGCAACACGGATGGCGACAAGACCATCGACAGCACCTCCTGCTACTACCTCGGAAGCTTCTTCGCATGCGCTGACAGCGCCGGGAGCTGCATCCCGGAACATCTGATGACCGACTCGGGGGGATGCGAGGACGTCGTCCAATGCACGTTGGAATGTGAGGACCTCAGCGAGAGTGGCTGTGTGCTCGACTGCATCGAACAAATCGGCCCCTCCAACAGCCTGGCAGTCAGCGACTTCTACACCTGTGCCATCACCACATGTGGAAGCACGGATGATTCCCTCACCCCCGCCTGCATCTCCCAGGCACTCGCAAGTGAATGCCAGCCTGAATGGCTGGTCTGTGGCGCCACCACGCCTTGACGTTCGAGACCCAATCGATGCAATGATGCACTCCCATCGGCCCCATGCCTGGAGGAAGTGCACCCATGACGCAGACGACGACTGATTCGACGACCGAAAATCCCTCGTGGCCTCCGCTCAATCTGGACGATCCCCAGCTCACGCTACGGGCCGTCTTGACCGGGATGGTGCTGGGCGGTGTTCTCTCGCTGTGCAACGTCTACATGGGCTTGAAAATCGGATGGGGATTCAACATGTCCATCACGGCCGCGCTTCTCAGCTACGGCCTCTACCACTCGCTCACAGTGACGATGGGCACCCGGAAATGGGGAATGCTCGAGAACAACATCAACCAGACCACCGCATCGTCTGCAGCATCCATCTCCTCCGCAGGTCTCGTCGCACCGATCCCCGCGTGGACCCTCATCACGGGACAGGAGCTCGGATTGGTGGAGTTGATGCTCTGGACCTTCTCCGTCTCGCTCGTCGGAGTGCTCGTCGCCGTCAGCCTCCGTCGACAGATGCTGATCCAGGATGCGCTCCCCTTCCCCGGCGGGATCGCCGCGGGAGAGACGATCAAGGAGATGTATTCCAAAGGCGCGGAGGCCATGGCACGCGTCAAGGTCCTCCTCCTCGGCGCCTTGACCGGGGCGAGTGCCAAGCTCACGGTCAAGCTGGCGGGAATTTCGAACCTCACGCTTCCAGGAATGATCGGAACGTCGAGCCTGAAAAACCTCACCATGGTCATGAGTCCCAGCCCCCTCTTCCTCGCAGTCGGCGCGATCATCGGAGCCCGAGCCGGCCTCTCGATGCTGGTCGGCGCTGTCGCGGCGTGGTGTGTACTCGCACCCATCGCAATCGACAGTGGATGGATCACGGGTGTTCTCCCCGGAGAGACTGGCGATCTCACCGTTCTCCTGACCTCTCCTGAGTGGCTGGCGGCCAAAGGCGACAAAGGATGGTTCCGGGAGCTGGTCACCTGGCTTCTGTGGCCCGGTGTCGCGATGATGGTGACCGCGAGCCTGACTTCCTTTGCCTTCTCCTGGCGCTCGGTTCTCTCCGCCATCAAGGGAGGAGGGACCAAAAGAAATCCCGGAGAGATCAGCGACGACGTTCCCCGGAATGTCTACCTTCCCCTCATCGGAATCATCTGCATCGCGTCGGTCGCGATGCAATTCATCTTCTTCGGAATTGGATGGGGTCTCGCAACGTTCGGGGTGTTTCTGACCTACATCCTGGCGATCGTGGCCGCACGCGTCTCCGGAGAGACCGGGATCACACCCGTCGGAGCCATGGGGAAAGTGACCCAGTTGACCTTCGGCGCGATCGAGTCCGGCAATGTCAGCGCCAACTTGATGGCCGCGAACGTCACGGGAGGCGCAGCGAGCCAATGCGCGGACCTCCTCCACGACATGAAGACTGGCCTGATGATCGGCGCCAGCCCCCGGCAACAGACCTATGCGCAATTCGCCGGCGTTCTCGCCGGAGCGATCTGTGGATCCTTCGGCTACCTCATCCTCGTCGGCGACGCCGCTCACCTCCAACTGCTCTGGGATGACCCCGAGTGGGCCATGCCCGCGGTCGTTCAGTGGAAGGCGGTCGCAGAACTCTTCCAGGGAGGCATCGAGAACCTGCCCCATGGCGCTGTGGCCGCGATGATCTGGGGCGGTCTCTTTGGAATCGTCGGAGCGGTGCTGGAGAAGGTGCTGTCCTCCGGAGCGCGCGCATGGGTTCCGAGCCCGACGGCCGTCGGGCTGGCGTTCGTGATTCCCGCATACTACTCCGTCTCCATGGCCGTCGGCGGCATCCTCGCATGGGTCCTCTTCAATCGATGCAAGACCTGGGCGAGCCGCTTCCTGATCGTCCTTGCCGCCGGGCTCATCGCTGGGGACAGCCTCACGGGTGTGGGACTCGCGATTCAGAAGATTCTGGCCGGATAACTCCCGGAAAGGAGCCCTTGTGTCGGGTACCGTGCTGTTCACCCGCGCCTTCGGGCTGCTCACCATCGCTCATTTCTTCTCGGCGCTCGGCTATGCGTCGATGATTCTCCTCCCGCTCTACCTGGATCATCTGGGTGCCAGTCGGGCGGAGATCGGGGCCATCATGGGATGCGCCGCCATCGGCGGCCTCGTCAGCCGTCCCTTCGTGGGCTGGGCGCTGGACACGATCGGTCGCCGCCCCACCCTGATCGCCGGTACGATTCTCTCCACCCTGGGGCTGCTGGGAATCGGACTGGTCGAAGACACGGGCCCCCTCGTCTATGTCATCCGCGTCCTCTTTGGCATGGGCGCTGGAACGGTCTTCACCGCCTACTTCACATTCGCCTCGGACATCGTCCCCCGAGATCGCCGAACGGAAGGAATCGCCATCTTCGGCGTGGCCGGCCTTGTTCCCCTCATCGTGAATCCCATCTCCTCCCTTCTCGGAATTGAAGGCGCCGATGTCCGATGGTTTCTTCCCATCATCGGGTCCGCGGTCCTGATCTCGCTCCCCTTCCTGCTGGCCGTGCAGGAACCGAGCGCCCCGAACGACCGGCTTCCCCTCACGCTCGCCGCGGTCATCGCTTCTCTCGGCGCACGCCGGCTCCTCCCCGTCTGGTTCGCCGCCGTGATCTTCTCCGGATGCGTGAACATCTACATGAGCTTCGCGACTGTCATCGCCCAGAAGAACGGGGTCCTGATGCCCACTGCGCTCTGGTTCACCTACGCGGGGGGTGCTGTCATCGTTCGCATCTTCGGGGCACGCCT
>CAVOCR010000304.1:0-3893 GCA_963694245.1 Myxococcota bacterium | reverse complement strand
CCTTCGTGAAGTCTGTCAGCCAGCGAATCCATCTCCAAATGCCCCGCGCTCCCCCGGCCCATCACGTCGCTCCCCATTGACCTGAGGATGTCGATGCGTAGACTCGTCTGCGGAGGTGGGTCCGGTCTGGTGACCGGCCTGGTCTTCAAAACCAGTCGAAGGGCACTGAGAGGTGTCCTTGGCGGGTTCGATTCCCGTGCACCTCCGCCACATCTCCTTCTCTCCCCCGGGGCAGCTGGCCCCCGGGGAGAGGAGTTCGATTCCCGAACCGTGCTTCACGAACGAACTCCTCAGAGGAGCGTCCAGCGCGGCGCGGACGCCCCGGGAGCGCCCCCCGTCCAATGGGACTGGGGACTGGGGACTGGGGACTGCCCGAATTGGGTGGGGAGCCACACACGAAGATGAAACCTCTCGAAATCATAGGGGAGTCCGCCACCCCAGATGGTTCAGACATCAAACTCGCTCGCCGTGACCGGGAATTCATCATTCTGGTGAACGGAGAGAGCCTCATGTCGAGCCGAATGCACGGCTCCGAAGAGGCCTTGGCCACCTACGCATGTCACCAGGCGCGAACCCTGGAGTCCCCTGAAGTACTGGTCGGAGGACTGGGCATGGGCTTCACGCTTCGGGCCACCCTCGATCTCCTGCCTGAAGACGCCACCGTGGTGATCGCGGAGCTCCTGTCCGCTGTCGTGGAGTGGAATCGAGGGCCTCTCGGGCCGCTCGCTGAACACCCCCTGCGCGACCGCCGCGTGCAAGTGGACCTGCAGGATGTCGCCAACACCCTGCGCGAAAATCCGGGGCGGTTCGACGCCATCCTCCTCGACGTGGACAACGGCCCCACTCCCTTCACATCCTCCGGGAATGGACAGCTCTACAATGACCGTGGACTTGCGAATGCGCGGGACGCTCTCACACCTGGTGGCATGCTCGCGGTGTGGTCGGCCTGGGATGACCGGAAGTTCGAAAAGCGACTCCAGCATGCCGGCTTCAGCGTGACGGTGGAGCGAGTTCGTGCCCGCCTTAAAAAAGGGGGGCCGCGCCACACCATCTTCCTCGGAACAAAACGGGGATGATCGCTCTTCCTCCTCCTCCTGGAGACGGGCTCACGGCTTGACCAGAGACGGGTCCCACTTCCATTCCGCATCGAAAAATCCCGAAGTGACCGAGCCTCCATTCTTCCAGATCAGAAAGTCCGGAACGACAAACCGGGAGCTGAAGGGCATGACTCCGTGGAGGAGCTCCTCGCTCCCTGGCGTCGCGTACATCACCGCGCCAAGTCGCTCACCTGCCGGAAAGACAAACGCGATCGCCGCATCCACATGCCCCTGACCGTTCAAGGAGATTCCAGTCGGCCCAAACTGGACGGGAATGGAGTCGGGAATGTCCAGTTCATCGGAGGGAATGCCCACGTGAATCAAATTCCGACTCTCTCGGAGTGCATCCGTGATGTCTTCAGACGTCACAACACACGCGCTCCCGTTCCCAATGATGTTCCAGGTGGAGGCGAGATATCCCACGTAGATGGCCTCCAGCGAACTCGGGTCGTTCGGAACCACCCAGCACCAGGGACTGTGCATCACCTGATTGAACGGTCCGGACCGTGTCGCGGTCTTCCCGGTCTGGGGACCCACCGGAATCGGACCTGACACGACGTCCACGCTCTCACCGTCGACGAGAACCGCCTCGATCCCCTTCGAGACGAGCATGTCTCCGTTGAGAATCAAACTGCGGACATTCGTCGTTCCGAGCGTCACCAGGCTTCCCTCTGAAAAGGAAACGAGCTGGGAAAGACTCGCGGGCGTGTTCTGGGATCGAATCGTCACGTAGGAATGACGGGGATTCACCCAGGGCTGAGGCGCAGTGAACTGAAAGTCCAGGTTCGCCGGATCGAGAGTGCTCTCCTGCATCAGGTCGAAGAGAGGAGGCCAGTCCACACAATCGACGCCCTCGGACGCATCCCCATTCCACCAATGCCCGGCCCCCTCCTCCTTGTGGAAGAAGAGCTGTTCCACGTGAGGCTCCGCCGCCGCATGCAGGATCTCCCCCTGCTCGATGGGGACGTTGTCATCCGCGGTTCCATGAATGAGATACACCCCATGACCGGTCAGGTTTTGGATGAAATCACGGGGATCAAAATGAGATTCGGCCCACCCGAAAGGACCCGTGGACGGCGTCGCTCCCCCGTAGGTTTCAAAGGAGACCCAGCCGGCGCTGGGTCCGATGACCGCGAATCGATCGGGAAAGAGCGTTCCGACATGCCACGTTCCATGACCTCCCATCGAGTGTCCTGTGAGATGCACCCGGGTCGGGTCGATGCTGCGATGCTGCATGACATGTTCCAGGACCTCGATGGCATCGCGTCGTCCCCAGGCCTGCCAATCGAAACCGAAAGGACGCCGATTGGTCGCCGTGGCCACATACGCCCAGTCCCTGGCCGAATAATCTCCCGCGAGGTTGTAGGCATTGACGCTGGCCCCATGCAGGGAAAGCGCCAGGCCATAGGATGCGTTCGAATCCACTCCCGGGGGCCGGCGTTCGCCAAAAAACTGAACGGAATGATCCATCGAACTGATGAAAGTCCGGCGAAACGGACCCGTGGCCTCCGGTGTCCCATCGACCGTCGTCAATTCAACCGAATGGCGATAGGGCCAAGCGAGATCAGCGGACGTGATCTCCAACTCCACCGTCAGTACCGTGCCCTCCTCCGGCCAGGGCTCCTTCGGCTCCAGAAGAAACACCAGTTGGCTGCTGGCTCCTCCGGGAAGCGCGGGATGGCTGTTCTCACTCGCCAGCACATGCTGGCTCTCCAGCACCCGGGCCGTGACGTTGAGTGCGGATCCGCCCCGGAGATTCAAGACCGGGATCCCGAGAGGTGCGACCTCCGATTCACCGCTCGGAAGACTCGGAGCGAGCAGATCCGCGGGGTTGAACACGACCTCGTCCGACGTTCGGGAAAACTGGGCCTGCACCGCTCCCTTGCCGCCCGTCCCACGGACGATCACGACATGTTCTCCGGCAGGAACCTGGAACGGAACCCGATGGCGCCCGCTCTTGTACACATCCCCGGGCTGCCGCAAGTCCCCGATGCGGACGTCGTAGGCTGGCTGGACATGCGCGACAAGGCGCATCTCCTCTTCGAACACATGCTTCTTCACTGCATAGAGCATCACCCCACCCTTCGGGGAGTCGAGGATCCCCTCGGGCCCCGGAGTGGCGGACTTCCAGAATGTATCGAGATAGAACCCCTTCTCGGTCGGCACCTCAAAGGTCCCATCCGCGATGGCGTACCTCACCTGGTCCTGGCTCATGTTCACCGTGGTCACCCACCAGTCTCCCATGTCGACCGGCTCCAACGCGTACGTGGGTTCCGGCTGGGGGTCGGGTTCCTCGACGATGTCCGCGACGTCTCCCGTCTCCGCGTCCAGTCCCCCCTCTCCCCCATCCAGTTCTCCGGGCTCGCCCGCATCCTCCAGGCCCTGAGAGCGAACATCACCGCCCGTCTCCTCCCCAGATTCATCCCCCGTTTCTGCCGACGCATCGGCACCTTCACCGGACTCCCCAGCACTCGTTCCACAGGAGATGCACGCCCCCATCAACGCAAGAACGCACAGCACTCCACGTAGCCATGAAACCATCTCTTCACCTCCGCATTCGAGTCCTCTGGAGTGCAGTCTAGCGCAGTCTTGTCCGACTCGTCTTCTGCTTCCCGAATCGCTTGGGTCCTCCGGGAATTGATCCTGTCCCCGAGGTCTCTCATACTCCCATCATGGACCGTACGCCCCCCTCGGATCGACTGCCCCTGCTCCTCGCCTTCCTGGCGGCGGTTCTCCTGCAGATCCCCCTCCTGTACTGGGTGGACCAGCAGATGACCGCGGGCACCCCCGAAACCC
>CAVOCR010000303.1:0-3895 GCA_963694245.1 Myxococcota bacterium | reverse complement strand
GGACTCCTCCGTACTCATGAATTCATAATGGGGTTCTTCCGGGTTCGCGTTGAGCCGCTCCCACGCAGTCTTTTCAAAATTGTCCTGAAGACCTCCGTCCTTTCTCCAGGGAAAGGGGTAGGGGCTGTAGAGAGAGACCCGGCTTTCACCTGCCGCCGTGATGCGGCGTCCAAGTTCCATGCTCAAGGTGGCGGGGAGAGGGATGGCGGCTTCCATTTCGCGATATTGATGAGAGACATGAATGCTGCGATTGGCGTTTTTTCCAACGATGGCGACCACTTCGGAAGTATAGAGCGCACGGAACTCTCCTAGAACGTTCGCATAGACCGCGGCGTCGTGAATGGCTTGATTCTCGAGGGCGAGGCGGGCCTCCCGAGTGGCCAGGAAATAGGTGGTCCATGCGAGCGCTACCATGACGACCGTGAGCAGCATGATCGCGCGGTGGGCGCGTGTGGACTTCAGGTATCGTTGTACGCGATCCTTCACAGTGTCTTCTCTTCACGAATTGCGGGTGGAGGCCTTTCTCCGAGGCCGTTTCCATCTCTTTGACTACCTGATTTGCCTTCCTTCCGGCAACTGTTTGGATGGGATCACAGTTCCCAGGCGATCCATGGTTTGCCACAATCGGAGTCGAATGTGTTGGGGCAGGTCCGCATCGCTCGAGCCCAGAGAGCACGTCATCAGGGCGACGAAGGAACACGGCGGTGCATTTTCTGGTTCTCATTCCCTCTGAGGAGGCGTATACCCCCGTCATGCAAATTCCCCGACAATTGCAGGTGCTCGTGGAGGATGGACTCATTGAGGCCGTGGTGCGCCCACTCATGAGCGGGAAGGAAGCCTCCGTGCTGGTGGTGATCAGCGAAGGGCAGGTTCGCTGCGCGAAGGTCTACAAGGAGGCGAACCAGCGTAATTTTCGGCAAAGGGCAGGTTACGAGGAGACGCGCCGAACTCGGAACAGCCGGAGTGCTCGGGCCATGGGCCGTCGGTCCCGCTTTGGCAAACAGGAACTCGAGGCGGCGTGGCAAACCACGGAAGTGGACACCATGCATCGGCTTGCGCATGCGGGAGTCCGGGTTCCCACTCCGCATGTGTTTGCGGAGGGTGTGCTGATCATGGACCTCGTGGTGGACGCGGAGGGCAATGCGGCGCCCCGGCTCAACGACGTTTCACTGACTCCGGAGCGAGCGCGGGAGTATCACGCGTTCATGCTGTCTCAGATTGTGCGCATGCTCTGCGCGGGTCTGATTCACGGGGATCTCTCGGAATACAACGTTCTCGTGGGAGTGGACGGCCCCGTCTTGATCGACTTTCCGCAAGCGGTGGACGCAGCAGCCAACAACAGCGCAAAGACGTTCCTCCTGCGAGATGTCGCGAACATGGCGGCCTATTTTGGGCAGTTTGCCCCGGAGCTGAAGAAGACGCAGTACGGGAAGGAGATCTGGAAGCAGTACGAGCGGGGAGAGCTCGATGTGGACGGCACGTTGACGGGTCTCTTCGAAGAGTCCAAGGCGGAAGTGGACGTCACGGGTGTGATGCGGGACATCACGGATGCAAAAGAGGAGCACGAGCGGAGGACAGGGCGGACTGTCGTGGACGTTTCGCCCGCCCCAGGTTCGGAAGACACGGGCACTGAGGGTGGGCATCAGCCGGGCCGTGGTAGAGGGGGCGGAAACGGCACTCAGGGAGCATCCTCCCCGAGCCATGCGCGGGATCCGCAGGCCAACCCGGCACCGGGAAACTCAAAGCGTCGACGGCGGAGACGCGGTCGGGGCCGCGGGGACGCGCCAGGCAATGCGCAGCAGAACGCCTCTTCCGCGGGCGCTTCCACTCAGAGGGGACGAGCCGGATCGGAAAATTCTCCGCCCTCGCGTCCGAATTCTCCGCCCTCGCGTCCGAATTCTCCGCCCTCGCGTCCGGAGGGCCCTGCGCGGGCGCCCCAGAACGCGGGAACGGGACAAGGCAGCCCAGGCGGTGAGGACGCGGGGCCACCCCGTCGCCGGCGGCGGAGGCGAAGACGGAAGCCTCCTGCGCAATCGTGAGTCTCTTCCCCTCGCGCCTCACGAGCGCTCGTGTCCTGCACACGAAAGAGGTATCTTTCCCCCCATCATGAACACCGCGTCCCAGGTATTGAGCACCGTCTTCGGGTATTCCGAATTTCGAGCGCATCAGGAGGCGATCATCGCCACGGTGTTGTCGGGTCGGGACATGTTCGTCGTGATGCCGACAGGTGGAGGGAAGTCGCTCTGTTATCAGATCCCAGCGTTGATGCTCGAGGGAACCGCCATCGTCGTGAGCCCTCTCATCTCTCTGATGAAGGATCAGGTGGATGCCCTTCGAAACAACGGGGTCGAGGCGGCCTATTACAACTCGACCCTCGATGCCACGGACGCGCGCAGCACCCTCGCGAGATTGCATTCCGGCGCATTGGACCTCCTCTACGTGGCTCCAGAAAGAATGATGGACGGATCCTTCGTGGAGCGTCTGGAGGGCATTGCCATTTCACTGATTGCCATTGATGAGGCCCATTGTGTCTCCCAGTGGGGGCATGACTTTCGGCCGGATTATGCGCGCCTTGGCGAGGTGCGGGATCGGTTCAGGGATGTTCCGACTCTGGCCCTCACCGCAACCGCGGATGACGTCACCCGTCAGGACGTGGTTCAGCAATTGCGGCTCATGGATCCCGAAATCGTCGTGACGGGATTCGACCGACCGAACATCGAGTACAAGGTCGCGGAGAAGGTCGACCCCACCGCCCAGGTGGAGGAGGTCCTCGCACGCCATGAAGGCGAGAGCGGCATCATCTATGCCCTGAGTCGAAAGCGAGTGGAGCAGGTCGCGAAGAGATTGCGGGAGAGAGGACATGTTGCGGAGGCGTATCACGCTGGACTCAACCCTGGGATTCGGGGCGATGTCCACGAACGGTTCATGCGCGACGAGATCGACGTGGTCGTGGCGACGGTGGCGTTTGGGATGGGCATCGACAAACCCGACATTCGATTCGTCATCCATCACGACATTCCGAAAAGCATCGAAGGCTATTACCAGGAGACGGGTCGTGCGGGGAGGGACGGGCTGCCCAGTGAAGCGGTGCTTCTTCTTGGGTACCAGGATGTGATCACGGCCCGTTCGTTCGTCGATCATGCGCAGGACCCCCAGCAGAGGCGAATTGAACTTCAGAAATTGAATGCGATGGTCGGCTTCGCGGAGGCGCTCACCTGTCGTCGACAAGTGCTCCTGGGGTATTTTGGCGAGACATTGGAAGTGGCGTGCGGGAATTGCGATCTGTGCGTGGATCCACCGGAGACTTTTGAGGGGACTCGCGTCGCGCAAATGGCGCTCTCGTGTGTCTACCGGGTGGGGGAGCGGTTTGGAATGCGCCATGTCGTCGACGTCTTGAGGGGCGCCGAGGTGGAGCGCATCCTCCGGCTTGGACACGACCAGCTCAGCACCTGGGGCATCGGGAAGGAGTTCACCGATCATCAATGGATGAGCTTCATTCGGCAATTGATCCATCGGGGTCATCTGTACCAGGACATCGCCAACTATGCTGTCCTGAAGCTGACGGAGAAGGCGGGGGGGATTCTGCGGGGGACCGATACCGTGGAGCTCGTCATGCCGCGCAAGGTGGAGCGCAAATCGAGGAAGAAGAAGCGGCGGGCACCCGCGGTGGTTGCCGATCTGGGGCAAGGTGATCAAGCCCTGTTCTCATCGTTGCGGAGCGTTCGGTTGCAGGTGGCGAAAGCGGAGAACATTCCCCCCTACATGGTGTTCGGTGACAAGACCCTCAAGCAGATGGCGCTGGAGAAGCCGTCTACGCCGGAGTCGTTTTTGGAACTGAACGGCGTCGGCGCGAAGAAGCTCGAGAAGTACGGCGCTATTTTCCTGGAGGCGCTCA